>USQD01000069.1 GCA_900556795.1 uncultured Prevotella sp.
TTTTGTATTTTCGCAGTGCAATTGCGTTGGAATCGATTACAAGATGGAGCGTATTGCGTCATAAGAATAAGCAATTAATAAAGAATTTATCAATAAAAACATTTTCAAAATTATGAAGAAATTATCAGTTTTGTGCGCAGGTATGTGCGCTGTTTTGGCATTGGCTAGTTGTGGCACTTCTAAGGAAAGTGCTTATAAGAAGGCTTATGAGAAGGCTCAGCAGCAGGAGCAGGCTCCAGTTGCTCAGGAGCCAGTTGTTACTCCTTTGGAGACAACTACTCCTTCTGAGTCAACAAATACTGAGGTTGACAACGCTACTGTTCGTCAGGAGAACGTTGACCTCATCATGGGTTCTGGTCTTTCTAACTACAGTGTAGTAGTAGGTTCTTTCTCTCTCAAGGCTAACGCTGAGGGCTTGGCTAACACTTTGAAAAGCGCAGGTTACGAGGCTCAGATCGTTTTCAACAGCAGCCGTAACATGTATCGTGTAGTTGCTGCTACATTCGCAGACAAGTCAGGTGCTGTTAAGAGCCGCAATCAGCTCCGCGCTGGCAAGTATCCTGATGCTTGGTTGCTTCTCAAGAAGTAATTACTGTTTCAGAACAGAGAATTAAGACTAGGATTTTTTCGTAGATTCATGCGAATTTTATCTATAGACTACGGTAAGAAACGTACCGGTATCGCTGTGACCGACCCATTGCAGATTATTGCCAATGGGTTGGTCACTGTTGCTACACCTGAACTCTTCGCCTTTGTGGAACAGTATATCCAAAAGGAACAGGTGGAGCGTATTGTCATCGGAAAGCCAACCCAGCCCAACGGGCAGCCTAGCGAGAACCTGGCGCGAGTGGAGAACTTCTTCAATCGCTGGCGCAAGGCTCATCCTGAGGTTCCTATCGAATATTATGATGAGCGTTTTACATCGGTGCTGGCTCATCGTGCCATGATAGAGGGTGGGGTGAAGAAGAAAACCAGAAGAGATAACAAAGGCTTGGTGGACGAGATCAGTGCCACCATTATTTTACAAGATTATTTAGAGTCAAGAAGATGATTTTACCTATTTATATATATGGTCAGCCCGTTTTGAGAAAGGTGGCTGAAGATATTACTCCCGATTATCCTGAATTGAAGGAACTGATTAACAATATGTATGAGACGCTTGATTCCAGCAATGGTATCGGACTGGCTGCTCCGCAGATTGGTCTGGCTATCCGCCTGGTGGTTATCGATCTCGATGTATTGAGCGAGGATCTTCCTGAATATAAGGGATTCCGTCATGTTTTCATCAATCCTCATATCTTGGAGTATGATGAGGAGGCTAAAAAGGATTCTTCGGATGAGGGATGTCTTTCCATTCCGGGCATCAACGAGAAGGTGGTTCGCCCTACACGCATCCACGTGAAGTATCAGGATGAGAATTTCCAGGAACACGATGAGTGGGTGGGGGGATATCTGGCTCGCGTGATGCAGCATGAGTTCGACCATCTGGAGGGTACCATGTTCGTGGATCGTGTTTCGCCTCTTCGTAAGAACATGATAGCTGGCAAGCTCAAGAATATCATCAAGGGCAAGTTCCGCTGCAGCTATCGTACTAAAATTCGTCGATGAAAAAGTTTATTTTCACTTTTGTGCTGGTGCTGACGGCTTGGTCGGCATCAGCGCAATATAGAGTTGACCGCCTGATTACGGCAGGCAGAAGTGCTCTCTATTATGAGGACTTCGTTCTTTCCATCAAGTATTTTAATCTTGCTATCGGTGCCAAGCCTTATCTCTATGAGCCTTGGTATTACCGAAGTGTCGCCAAGTTTAATCTCGATGATTATGTGGGAGCTGAGAGCGATGCGTCTGAGGCGCTTAATCTCAATCCGTATATCAACGATATCTACGACTTGCGTGCCATCTGCCGTATCCGTCAGAACCGGTTCCAGGATGCCATCACCGATTATAATTCTGCCATCCGCATTGAGCCTCGCAACCGTAATTACTGGTTCAACCGTGCGCTCTGCCAAATGGAGAGCAAGAATTATGATGTGGCGCAGGCGGAACTGGATTCGCTCATTGCCCAATGGAAGGATTATGCGAATGCCTATACTCTCAAGGCTGAAATCTATCTGAAACAGAAGGATACGCTGCAGGCGGAGAAATGGATAGATAAGAGCCTGGATATCAATCCTTATGACGGAGATGCATGGACCACACGTGCCTATATGGCGCTCGCCAGAAAAGAATGGAAAGTGGCGGATGAGGCTTTGACCAAGTCGCTGCATTTCAAGCCTAACAATGTGAACAGTTATATCAACCGTGCCCTGGCTCGTATCAACATCAACAATTTACGTGGAGCTATGAGCGATTACGATAATGCGCTCGATTTGGATCCTAACAACTTCCTGGCTCATTACAACCGGGGTCTGATGCGTGTGCAGTTGGGTGATGACAACCGTGCCATCCTCGACTTCGACTTTGTCATCAAGATGGAACCAAAGAACTTCATGGCTATTTTCAACCGTGCGCTCCTGCATGACAAGACGGGTAATCTGAAGGCGGCTATCCGTGATTATTCTACGGTTATCGCACAGTTTCCTAACTTCTGGACGGGTCTTTCCTATCGTGCCAGCTGTTACCGAAGGTTGGGTATGACGGCAAAGGCCGAGATGGATGAATTCCGTATCTTCAAGGCGCAGATGAACAAGCACCTGGGCATTCAGCCTAGATGGAGCGCGAAGACCAGGAAGGAGGTGCGCAAGCGTTCTGAGGTGGATCCTGATAAGTTTGCCTCTATCGTCGTTGAGGATGAACCTAAGTATGAGCACAATTACAAGAGCGAATATCGTGGACGCGTACAGAACCGACAGGTGGAGACTTCCTATCTGCCTATGTATCAGCTTTCTTACTTCCCTAACGTGCAGAATTTGAACGGTGTGCAGGCGTTTGACAAGGAGGTGGAACAGCTCAATATGCACCTGGCTCAGGCTCAGGCTAAGCAGCCGGGTAGTACTTCCGGCAAGCAGAATGCAGCCCAGTCTAAGGCTTCTACCAGCAAGGTTTATATCGTATGTACCAAGGAACAGCTGGATGAGAACAGCTCGCTGATGATCTTCTCTCTGATAGACAAGCTGTCGGCTGAGCTGAGTGTGGCTAAGGATATCGGGCAGAAGAAGAGTCTGCTGATGCGCAGGGCCATCGCTCACAGTGTTCTCCGTGATTTCGAGGCAGCCATCAGCGATTTCACCTATTATATCTCTCTGGATGAAAAGAGTTCGTTGGCTTACTGGCAACGTGCTGTCTGTCAGGCTGAGATGGATGAGTTTAACCGTGCTGAGGGCAAGGGTGTTACGAATATCCATTCTGCCGAGGCAGATTTCAGCGATGCCATTCGTCTGAACAGCAATAATGCTTACATCTATTATAATAGAGGTAACGTGCATGCTGGCAGAAACGAGTTGTCTAAGGCCATCGATGATTACAGTATTGCCATCAGGATAGATTCCCGCCTCGCCGAGGCTTATTACAACCGTGGTCTGGCTCGTATCAAGAGTGGCAACAAGCAGGCTGGTATCCAGGACTTGTCGAAGGCAGGAGAGCTGGGCTTGTATGATGCTTATTCTGTGATTAAGCGAATCAATAAGGCAAAATAATAATCGCGCAGATGGGTATATTTTTTAAGTCCCACAGATGTTTTTTTTAAAAGTCCCACAGATTTACACAGATATCAGGAATCAAGAGATATTTATCTATAAAAGAAAAGGTTCAATTCCAACCCAATGGAATTGAACCTTTTTTTCATGAAACAGACACAGAAAAATCTGTGTAAATCTGTGAAATCTGTGGGACTAAGCTATCCATCTGCGGGATTAAGCTATTCATCTGCGGGATTATATTCTCATTACCTGCTTTACGCCTTTCACGGCACAGAGTTTCTTGATGAGTGCATCTGTCTTTGTTGCATCATCTATCATCACGGTTACGTTTCCGGAGAACAGGCCGTCCTTGGATGAGATGTTGATGCCTCTCATCACGAGTTTATCCTCTTTGGAGATGATATTCGTAATGTTGCTCACGATACCGATATCGTCGTTTCCGATGATTCTCAGGGTGATGGCATACTTTGACGTTCCCTTGCCGCTCCATTTTGCCTTGACGATGCGATAGCCGAAGCGGCGACGGAGTTCCTTGGCGTTAGGGCAGTCTATGCGGTGAACCTTGATACCCTTGCTGATGGTGACGAAGCCGAAGATTGGGTCTCCGTAGATAGGATGACAGCAGTGAGCCAGCTCAAAGTCGATACCCTTCAGATGCTCGTCGATAACCAGCACGTCATCGCTCTGCTTCAGGAGTTCCTCGGTTGGATTCTCGAAAGCGAAGTTCTCTGCACTTTCGGCTGGTTTGGTGACATTGGTAGGGTTGAGGTCGTGATCTCGTTCCTCTACATATTTGTCGATGACGGTGTTCACGTCGAGTTTCTCTTCCGCTACATCCTTGTAGAAATCGGAGTTCTCCTTGTATCCCATCTTCTTGATGATGCGTGCCATGGTGCTCTCGTCAATCTCTATCTTGCGGTTCTTGAATCTTCTCTCCAGGAGTTCCTTGGCATAGAGTCCGTCCTTCTTCTGTGTTTCCTTCAGGGCGAGTCGGATCTTTGCTTTTGCCTTGGAGGTCTGCACGATGTTGAGCCATTCCCTGCGTGGTTTCTGGTTGCTCTGGGTCAGGATTTCCACCTGGTCGCCCGAGTGCAGTTCCTGTCGGAAGGTTACCGCCCTGCCGTTGATCTTTCCGCCCACGCAGGTGTTGCCGATGCGAGAGTGGATGTAGT
The DNA here is from genome assembly GCA_900556795.1 of uncultured Prevotella sp. GTDB lineage: Bacteria > Bacteroidota > Bacteroidia > Bacteroidales > Bacteroidaceae > Prevotella. The sequence goes on from USQD01000069.1 coordinate 4,811, forward strand.
AGGCAAAGTCGAGTACCGTGGCACCCTTAGGGAAGTTCAGCAGGTCGCCCTTAGGGGTGAATACGTATACCTCGTCTTCCTTCAGGTCGGTGGTAAACTGGTCCATCAGCTGCAGGTCGTCGTTGCTTTCCAGTGCGGCACGGATGTTGGCTAACCATTCGTCTATGCCTCCTTCTCCCTGCTTGATGCCCTTGTAGCGCCAGTGTGCAGCCAGACCGTGTTCGGCGATATCGTCCATTCTTTCGGTTCTGATCTGTACCTCCACCCATTTGTTCTCAGGTCCCAGTACGGTGGTGTGCAGACTCTCGTATCCGTTGCTCTTAGGCACGCTGAGCCAGTCGCGCATACGCTTCGGGTTCGGCTGATACATGTCTGTAATCAGGGCGAATGTCTGCCAGCACTGCATGTATTCCTTCTCTCTAGGTGCGTCGATGATGATTCGGATGGCAAAGAGGTCATATACACCCTCGAAGGCGCACTTCTGCTTCTTCATCTTCTGCCAGATGGAGTGGATACTCTTGGTTCTTCCCTTCATGTGATATTTCAGTCCGGCAGCATCGAGTTTCTCCTGGATAGGCTGGATGAATCGGGCGATATAGGCATCGCGCGATGCCTTGGTGGCGTTCAGCTTCTCCTTGATCATATAGTAGGCATCGTGCTCCAGATACTTCAGACTCAGGTCTTCCAGCTCGCTCTTCAGCTTGTAGAGACCCAGCTTGTGGGCGAGTGGGGCATAGAGGTAGCTGGCTTCCTCGCTCACCTCGTGCTTTGCCTCCTTCTGGTCGGTATCACGGATCTGTCGCATCACGTTCACGCGGTCGGCAATCATGATGAGGATTACGCGCATGTCTTCTGAGAAGGAGATGAGCAGGTTGCGGAAGTTCTCGCTCTCGATGATCGGGTTGCGCTTGTAGAGGTCGTGGATGCGGAGCAGTCCGCTGATGATATGCGCCACGCTGTCGCCGTATTTCTGCTGGATGTCTTCGATGGTCTGATAGCCGTCGATAACGCTGGTCTGCATCAGGATGGCGATGATGCCGTCTCTTTTCAGACCGATTTCGTTCACAGCGATTTCTGCGGTTTGCAGAGCTGCGAGTATAGGGTTCATGCCGAAGACGTTGCGCTTAATCTGGTGGTTGATGAAGGCATGCTGTATGTCTTCACGCAGATGCTGCTCATCGCCCGGCTTGAATGTGTCGCCCACGGCGTTTCTCAGTCGCTCCAGTATCTGGAGTGTCTGTTCCTTTTCTTCGGATGTGAATTTAAAAGTTGTTTCGTTCATAGTTGTTCCCTCCCGTTGATTATATATTATTGAGTTTTATAACTCGTCTATCCATTTCTGACCAGACTTGGTATTAAGCCAGATGGCAAAGCAGGTTCCTATCAAGGCTCCTAGCCCCATAAATATAGTATATAGTTCCATAAATAACTATAGCTCATCTATCCACTTCTGGCCTGATTTTGTGTTATCCATCCATCATTACGATAGTTTTGGATTATAAATTATCTATCCATTTTCTGCCAGATTTGGTGTAGCTCCAAATGGCTAAGCTCATACCAATAACAGCTCCTATACACATTACTAAAGCAAATCCTTCCATAATATAATGTTTTTAATCGTTATACTTCATTACATTGTTCGCAAATAAAGCAAAGCTTATAGCGCTCAATGAGCCTGCAATGATGCAGACGTAATTAAATACCCCCATCTCGTCTCCGGTAATCATAGGAGATAATCCGCCTATACCGGTTCCGCTGATGAACAAGTTTGATACCCCATAGAGGTAATGTGATAGCCCCGACCTTCTGTCGTGCTCTTTTGATAATTTACTAACCATGTTGCAATATTCCATTTTAAATTTGACTAACAATGGCGTTTCGGCGTTAAAAACCGTCTACTTCGTTAAATTTTCATTGCAAAGGTACAAAAAAATGTGGAAATATTTCTGATTATCAGAAAAAACTAGTATCTTTGTAGCACATATAGTGTAAATTTAACATAAATATGGTATTATGAATCAGCAAGATCTAAACCAAATCGCTGCTCGCGGCATCTCCGAGCAGCAGATTGAACACCAGTTGGAACAAATCAAGAATGGTTTCCCATTCCTCAAGCTCGAGGGTGCGGCTGCCATCGGTAAGGGAATCATGGCTCCTACAGCCCAGGAAGTGGAAGACTTCGAGAAGGCTTGGAACGAATATAAGGCTGAGGGTCACAAGATTGTGAAGTTCGTACCTGCTTCGGGTGCGGCTAGCCGTATGTTCAAGAACATGTTCGCTTTCCTCGATGCTCCATACGATGTTCCTACTACCGACTTTGAAAAACAATTCTTCGAGAATATCAAGAAGTTTGCTTTCCGTAAGGCACTCTGCGACAAGTGTCATGTCAACAACGAGAAGGGCATCATGTGCCTCATCAAGAAGGGCGATTACAAGGCTATCGTGGCTAATCTCCTCAAGCCAGAGGGATTGAACTACGGACAGTTGCCTAAGGGATTGCTTCAGTTCCACGAGTATGAGGACGAGGTACGTACTCCGATGGAGGAGCACCTGGTTGAGGCTGCACTCTATGCTAGCAGCAACGGAGAGGCAAACGTTCATTTCACCGTTTCTCATGATCATCTGGAACTCTTCAAGCAGATGGTAGCAGAGAAGGCAGATAAGTATGCACAGCGCTACGGCATCAAGTATAATATCTCTTTCTCTGAGCAGAAGCCTAGCACCGATACCATCGCTGCTAATCCTGATAATACTCCTTTCCGCAACGAGGATGGCTCATTGCTGTTCCGTCCGGGCGGTCATGGTGCGCTCATCGAGAACCTCAACGAGATTGATGCTGATGTAGTATTCATCAAGAATATCGACAACGTGGTTCCTGATCGTCTGAAGGGTGAGACTGTTACCTGGAAGCAGGTGATTGCTGGTGTATTGGTTACTCTCCAGAAGCAGGCTTTCAATTATCTGAAGGTATTGGATTCCGGTCATTACAACCACGAGAAGCTGGAGGAGATCATCCGCTTCGTTCAGCGCGACCTCTGCTGCCGCAAGGCTGATATCAAGGAGCTGGAGGATGCTGAGCTGGTTATCTATCTGCGCAAGAAGTTGAACCGTCCTATGCGTGTCTGCGGTGTCGTTAAGAACGTAGGCGAGCCTGGCGGTGGTCCATTCCTTACCTACAACCAGGATGGCACTGTAAGTCTTCAGATCCTGGAGAGCTCACAGATCGACAAGAACAACGAGGAGTATATGAAGATGTTTACCGAGGGTACTCACTTCAACCCGGTAGATCTCGTTTGTGCAACCAAGGATTACCAGGGAAATGCCTTCGATCTTCCTAAGTTCGTAGATCCATCTACCGGTTTCATCTCCAGTAAGAGCAAGAACGGTAAGGACCTGAAGGCCTTGGAGTTGCCTGGTCTCTGGAATGGTGCGATGAGCGACTGGAACACTGTATTCGTAGAGGTTCCTCTCGGTACATTCAACCCAGTGAAGACCGTCAACGATCTGCTCCGCGACCAGCATCAGGCTGTAGAGGGCGGCATCAAGCACGAGCATCATCACGGAGAGGGCGGCTG
>USQD01000070.1 GCA_900556795.1 uncultured Prevotella sp.
ACTTTTGCCTTCAAATTGTAAATAATTAAATTAAAAGACATTATATGCTTACACTTAAACTCATCAGTGAAGAAACTGAACGTGTAGTTAAAGGTCTTGAAAAGAAGCATTTTCCAAATGCTCGTGAGGCCGTAGAGAAAGTATTGGAGTACGACAAGATTCGTCGTGAAGCTCAGCAGAAGCTGGATAACAACAAGCAGCAAGCTAACCAGTTTGCCAAGCAGATTGGTGCCCTTATGAAGGAAGGCAAGAAGGAAGAAGCTGAAAGCGCCAAGGCTCAGGTAGCTATGCTCAAGGCTGATGCCAAGGCTCTGGAAGAGATCATGGAGAAGGCTCAGAACGATATGACCAACCAGTTGCTCGAAATTCCTAACATCCCTTGCGAACTGGTTCCAGAAGGTAAGGATGCGGCTGACAACGTAGTAGTAAAAGAAGGTGGCGAAAAGCCTAACCTCGGTGAGGATGCTCTCTGCCACTGGGATCTCCTGAAGAAGTACAACCTCGTTGACTTCGACCTCGGTGTCAAGATTACAGGTGCTGGTTTCCCTGTATATATCGGTAAGATGGCTCGCTTCCAGCGTGCTCTCGAGGCTTTCTTCCTCGATGAAGCCCGTAAGAGCGGATACCTGGAGATTCAGCCTCCTTACGTAGTAAACGAGGATTCAGGTCGTGGAACTGGTCAGTTGCCAGACAAGGAGGGTCAGATGTATCATGCCAATCTCGACAACCTCTTCCTCATCCCTACTGCTGAGGTTCCTGTAACCAACATCTTCCGTGATGTGATTCTCGACGAGAAAGATCTCCCTATCAAGCGCTGCGCTTACTCTGCCTGCTTCCGTCGTGAGGCTGGTAGCTACGGTAAGGATGTTCGCGGCTTGAACCGCTTGCACCAGTTTGACAAGGTAGAGATTGTACGCATCGATAAGCCAGGTCACTCTTACGAGAGCCTGAACGAGATGCTCGACCACGTAGAGGGTCTCTTGAAGAAGTTGGAGTTGCCATACCACATCCTCCGTCTCTGCGGTGGTGACATGAGCTTCACCTCTTCTATCTGCTACGACTTCGAGACATGGAGTGCAGCACAGGGTCGCTGGCTGGAGGTTTCATCAGTATCTAACTTCGAGAGCTACCAGGCTAACCGTCTCCACTGCCGCTATCGCCATGCAGAGGACAAGAAGATTGAGCTTTGCCACACCTTGAACGGTTCTGCTCTTGCCTTGCCACGTATCGTTGCAACTATCCTGGAGAACAACCAGACTCCAGAGGGTATCCGTGTGCCTAAGGTATTGGTACCTTACTGCGGATTCGAGATGCTCGATGACAAGAACTTCGATTAATTCGAACTAAAAAACAGAACGGACCAGAAGTCCAGTCCTGTCAAGAATACAAAAAACATATTGTACGAGGATAACTTCGACTGCCATGAAAGGTGGTCGTAGTTATCCTTTTGCATTTTTAATACCATGCACAAACATGCATAAACAACTAAATTAGAAATAGACAATAGTCAACATAAAAAGTTAATAGCCCATGAACAAGATTATCAAAAAAATACAATACTCTGAAAAGGTATTCCGTTTCGATGTGGAAGCTCCACTCATTGCCAAGAGCCGCAAGGCAGGCAACTTCGTCATCATCCGTGTAGACAACAACAGTGAGCGCATGCCGCTGACCATTGCTGATGCCGACATAGAAAAAGGCACCATTACCCTGGTAGTGCAGAAGGTAGGCTTATCATCAACCAAGCTCTGTGCCCTAAACGAAGGCGATGAGATTCATGACGTAGTAGGTCCGCTCGGAAACCCAACACATATTGAAAACTTCGGTACCGTCATCTGTGCTGGCGGTGGTGTAGGTGTAGCTCCTATGCTCCCTATCATCAAGGCGCTGAAGGCTGCGGGCAACCGTGTGCTCAGCGTGATTGCAGGCAGAAGCAAGGACCTCGTCATCATGGAGGATGAGGTGCGTGCATCAAGTGATGAACTCATCATCATGACCGACGACGGAAGTTACGGAGAGAAAGGCGTAGTAACCGTAGGTATCGAGAAGCTTATCAATCAGGAGCATATCGACAAGGTATTCGCCATCGGTCCTCCTATCATGATGAAGTTCTGCTGTCTCCTGACTCAGAAATACAATCTCCCTACTGATGTATCACTCAATACCATCATGGTAGACGGTACGGGTATGTGCGGTGCCTGCCGACTGACTATCGGCGGAAAGACCAAGTTTGTCTGCATAGACGGTCCTGAATTTGACGGTGCCCAGGTAGACTGGGACGAGATGTTCAAACGCATGGGAACCTTCAAGGACGTAGAGCGCGAAGAGATGGAACACTTCGAGGAACATCTGGCTACCATAGATGCCGAAAAGAAGAAGGAGACCACAGACATAACAATGGACGTAGAGCCAACAGATGCATCCATCGAAGAGCTGACAGACCGCAACGCAGAGTGGCGCAAGGAATTGCGTGCTTCCATGAAGGCAAAGGAACGTACAGCTATCGAGCGTGTGAAGATGCCGGAACTTGACCCAGTATATCGTGCAACCACCCGTACAGAGGAGGTGAATATCGGCTTGACCAAGGAGATGGCATTGACCGAGGCAAAGCGCTGTCTGGACTGTCCTAAGCCTACCTGTATGGAAGGCTGTCCGGTAAGTATCAATATTCCGTCATTCATCAAGAATATCGAGCGCGGTCAGTTCCTGGCTGCAGCCAAGGTTCTGAAGAACACCTCTGCCCTACCTGCAGTCTGCGGACGTGTCTGCCCACAGGAGAAACAGTGCGAAAGCAAGTGTGTACATCTCAAGATGAACGAGCCTGCTGTGGCTATCGGATATCTGGAGCGATTCGCTGCCGACTATGAACGACAGAGTGGCAATATCTCCGTACCTCAATGCGATGAAGCTAACGGCATCAAGGTTGCTGTGGTTGGCTCAGGTCCTTCTGGCTTGAGTTTTGCAGGCGATATGGCAAAGAAGGGATTCGACGTTACCGTATTCGAGGCTTTACATGAAATCGGTGGCGTATTGAAATATGGTATTCCTGAGTTCCGTCTTCCTAATGCCATCGTAGACGTAGAGATTGAGAATCTTCAGAAGATGGGCGTGAAATTCATCACCGACTGCATCGTAGGCAAGACCATCTCCGTGAAAGACCTGGAAAAACAGGGATTCAAGGGCATCTTTGTGGGTTCGGGAGCAGGTTTGCCTAACTTCATGAATATCCCTGGTGAGAATGCCCTGAACATCATGTCTTCCAATGAGTATCTGACTCGTGTGAACTTGATGGATGCTGCCAATCCTCATACCGACACCCCTATCAATCTGGGAAAAAAGGTGGTTGTTGTGGGAGGTGGAAACACAGCGATGGACAGTTGCCGTACCGCCAAGCGTCTGGGAGCAGAAGTAACATTGGTTTATCGCCGTTCTGAAGCAGAGATGCCTGCCCGACTAGAGGAAGTCAAGCATGCCAAGGAAGAAGGCATCAACTTCATGACTCTCCATAATCCTAAGGAGTATGAAGCTGACGAAAAGGGCGCTGTCAAGTCTGTTGTCCTCGACGTCATGCAGTTGGGTGAGCCTGATGCCAGTGGTCGCCGTCGTCCGGAAGCTACTGGAGAAACCGTGACTTTGGAGTGCGACCAGGTGATTGTTGCCGTAGGTGTAAGTCCTAACCCTCTCGTTCCTCAGAGTATTGAAGGATTGGAGCTCGGCAGAAAGAACACTATCGCAGTGAACGATCAGATGCAGAGTTCTATCGCAGAAATCTACGCTGGTGGTGATATCGTCCGTGGTGGTGCTACCGTAATTCTTGCCATGGGCGACGGTAGAAAGGCTGCACTGAATATGAGTGAAAAACTCTTGAAATGATAAACAAGAAAAAGATAGCGAAACTTGAGTAAGATATAAAAGAAAAAGAGGGTGCGTCATGAACTTATGACACACCCTCTTTTCTATTTATGTTTTAAAGATTGAATCTCAAACCAAACTGGAAATTGAAGTTCAGTTTCTTATCCTTGAAAGTGTTTTCAATATCGCTGCCATTATCGATGTAATACTTGGCACCTGGCTCGATATACAAGCCTACATTTGGCGTGATATCATATTGCGCTCCGAGCGAAGCCTTTCCTGAGAACTGCACTCTATCCCGTTTGGCATTCTCTTTCTTTACTCCCTCCTCTTCCGTATCATTCTTCACATTCAAGTCAGCCTCAGCGCCAGCCATCACATAAGCATGGAATCCTCCACTCTTCCATAACTCATAATTTAGACCTACCGGAATGCCCACATAGTGAAGCACCTGATGGACATTATAATTGTTATGAGGTGCATACGGATAAAAGTCGGAAGAGGTACGGGTATACACGAAACCCGAACTCAACGACAAACGTGGGGCAATACCAAATGCCACCTGCAATCCTACAGAGACAGGAGCATGATGCTTGGCTTCACCTTTATAGGTTTTCTGAACCTCCTTATAGGATGCCATCAGATAATCGATATCATTCACACCTCCTACTGTTGGATCAGGAACAACACCCGGCATAGGGTCTGCCAAAACATCAGAACCAGAACTCGCATAGGAATCATCAGAAGTAGACAATCCCAAGTTCGGACTCAGATTTTCTGCATAGAGTTTCATTGACCAACCAGCAGTCTCTTTATGATGAGAGAATTGATAAGCATCAGCCACTACCGCATTCGCAAAGAGGTTATCAATAGACTTTGCCTTTTGATTCTGTCTGGTCGGAGAATCCTGCTGAAGAGTTGATTCAGTTTTCTCTTCTGCAGATGAGACTGGCTGAGAATCAACAGATGCCACCATCAATTCATTCTCCGAAGTTGGCATCAAATCATTATCAGAAGTCGTCATCAAATCATTATCAGAAGCAGAAGATAAAAGAACCGCTTGATCAGCCAAAAGCTGTCTTCCAGCATTTTTACCTTCTACTGTTTGCTTTGGATTCCTTTTCATCCCCAACCCTACATTGTCATCTCTGGAATCAAGCGAATTTCCAGCTCCATTTTCCGATGTCTTACCCATAGGATGCGAATGCTCTGCAACCGCAGATGCAGATGGTTTATCTGTTACCATTGCCAACTGCGAACTGGCAAGTTTGTCTTCCTCCTGATGGAAGTAGACATAACTACCTCCTACTCCCAACAAAGCCACAGCCGCAGCTGCAGCAGACCAACGTTTCCAAGTGTTTATATGGATTATTTTACCAGGTCCGGTAACTTCTTGATGTCCCGTCTTCTGAGCAAGCGATTGTTCAATACCCGCCCACAAGTCGCGGCTGACAGGCTCTTGATAGTCTGCCAACTGATCTCGAAGTTTGTTTGTCCAATCATTATTACTCATATTCTTTCTCGTTTAATTTACTCAGATAATCATTAATTTTTCTTGCCAAGAGTTTCTTGGCTCTCAGATACTGCGATGCCGAACTACTTTCCTTAATGCCTAACCGCAGGGCTATCTCCTTATGACTCAACTGTTCGAAGACATACATGTTAAGCACCAATCTATAGCCATCAGGCAGTTCCCCAATCATTTTAGTCAGTTCAGCAGGTGGTATTTTTTCTACAGGCGGTTCCTCGTCCATAGGCTCATCCGGAATATCTTCCACCAACGTAAGCCTATTCTTTTGTCGAACACAAGTAATCGCCTCATTAACAACAATACGAAGCAACCACCCCTTCAGTGAACCTTCACCTCTAAACTGAAAATTCGGAATCGCAGCAAAAACCTTGATGAAACTATCCTGGACAACATCCTCGGCATCTTCGCGCAAAGGGACATACCTCAGCGCAACCGCCATGGCATGCCCTACATACCGTTCGTACAACCGATGCATTGCATCCCGGCTGCCACGAAAAATATCATCCAAAAGTTCCTTCTCAGATTCCAATTTTATTTACTCTTTTACAAATTAAACGAAAGATATGAAAATCCTTGCATCAAAATAATAAGTTTTTTTGAAAATTTATCAAATAACATTGAAAACCATCCCCTCCTGAGTGAGTATGGAATTTTCAAACACCGTCTTAGCCTCTTGCAGCAAAACCTGTTCATCATTATATCTCGCACTATAATGCCCTAGGAGCAAGGTTCCCACACCCGCTCCTGCTGCTATGGTAGCAGCCTGGCGCGCCGTACTATGATAATATATTTTGGCACGATCTTCCTGATCCGATGTATAGGTACTCTCATGATATAACACAGTAACTCCTTTCACCTTCTCTTTCAAACCAGGCACAAAACGAGTATCACTGCAGTAAGCATAACTACGAGGCGAATCAGCAGGCTGAACGAGTCGGGCATTCGGGATCATATCACCATCTTCATTCGTCCAATCTGCACCATTTTTGATATTGTTAATCTGACTGACAGGAATGCCATAATAGTCTATCATATCACGACGGATATGTGGCAATGTAGGCTTCTCACGGAAGATAAATCCACAACAAGGCACACGATGCTGCAGAGGTACAGTCTCAACCGTAAGAGAGTGGTCCTCATAAATAATCTGCTGCTTCTCTGTATCAACGGGTATCATTTCCATCTCATATTCCATGGTCTGCATAAAGAATTCAACCTGTTGTCTGAAGAGAGAGGCATATTCCTTAGGAGCATAAATTCTCAACTTAGAAGTACGTCCGAGCATTCCAAGCGTAGACAATAATCCCATCAAACCGAAACAATGGTCGCCATGCATGTGACTGATAAAGATGGCATTCAGCTTAGAGAAATGAATGTGAGAGCGGCGGAACTGCATCTGAGCACCTTCACCACAATCAACCATGAAGCACTTGCCCCTCATCTCAATGAGTTGAGAGGAAGCGTTATGTTTAAGAGTAGGCAGCGCACTGCCACACCCCAGAATATGTATCTTAAAAGGTTCCATTTGCAAAATAATTCATCATACTTTTTTCAGAATCATCAAGCGACTATTTCTGACGCTTAAAGACAAAGATACCCTGATGATTCTCCAACAACAAACTGTCAGGACCTAAATTATCGATATCAAAGGTGTCTTTATTCAAGAGAAGCTTACCATTCATGATTTTCCAGGAAGTCCATGGGTTGGTTTCAGCCTTTACATTATTCTTCACCTCGCCACCTTCCAACAGGTCGAAATTCTTATCCAGAGAAATCCACTTACCTAACAAAGAAGTCAGATTGATAACCTTCTGGGCTATCATCTCACCATCCTGTGCCTTATAAGCCAAAAGAGCAATACGGTCGCCAGCCATCAAACCACCCTGGACAATAGAAGGATTGGCGTCATCAATAAAGACAGAAAGCGTATCACCCTCATCAGAACACAATTCCAAACTGTGCATGGATGTACCTTCACCACACACACCATATATTGTAGAATCATTAACCTCCTCAACTTCGACAGAATCATTGGCACTTATGACAGGGGTATTTTTCTTTTCCTTACAACTATTGGCAGCAAACAAGACCACCATAGCAATTGCCATATAAACTAACTTCTTCATAACTTGACTATCGTTAAAAATTAATATTAAACAACATGACTGTTGAGCTGTGAGCTTATCAGTTTTCAGTCACGATTCCGCTCTTGCAACTTAGCTTCATTCCAGAGATTATCCATTTCTTCCAAACTCATATCCTTCAGGTTCTTGCCCTGTTTTAAGGAATGATCTTCAACATAATTGAAGCGACGGATAAACTTCTGATTCGTCTTTTCGAGGGCATTGTCAGGATTGAGTTTATAGAGACGGGCAGCGTTGATGACAGAGAAGAGGAAATCCCCCAATTCCTGTGTAGATTTTTCCTTATCTTCCTTAGCCAACTCTACCTTCAACTCCTCCAGTTCTTCCTGTACCTTATCCCATACATCCTCCTTTTCCTTCCAGTCAAAGCCCACATTGCGAGCCTTGTCCTGAATGCGATAAGCCTTGATAAGCGAAGGAAGAGAATTGGGTACACCACTCAGAACACTTTCGTTTCCATCCTTTTCCTGCTGCTTGATCTGTTCCCAAGTCTTTTCGACAGAAGCCGCAGTCTTGGGCTTTCCAGCATTCAAAGCCAGAGATGCATCAGACTCCTTATATACAACCTGTCCGGCCTCATTGATATACATATCAGGATTAGAGACCGTCCATTCACCCTCTTCATTCCAATTGATAAACGGATGACGGAACATCAGTTTGTCAGCCTCCTGGTTGCAAACATCACAAATATCAAACTTGCCATCTTCACGACCAATAATGCTATAAAACATCACATGCTCCAAGACATCGCCCAATTCTTTTTTAATATCCTTATAATCACGCTAGATCGGAAGAGCACACGTCTGAACTCCAGTCACGTTTCGGAATCTCGTATGCCGTCTTCTGCTTGAAAAA
>USQD01000071.1 GCA_900556795.1 uncultured Prevotella sp.
TGCTATCTCCTTTGAATCTAAATTCCTGGTATTGCTTAGTCGGAATTTTGCATCGGCCAAAAGTAATCTCTTATCATTCACATGCAATAGCATATCTGCAGAAGATTTCTTATCAGCATGATGTTTTTGAGAAATTCGTCTCTGAACATCATCAAGTTCTATTGCCTTATCTGTGTCAGAGAAAAGATTTTCTGAATTTGGGCATCCCTCCTGCTTCATCAAATGATGCAAGCCGACTAAATCTTTTGCTGTCCAACAATCAATCTTGATTCCCTGATAATTGCCAATCTTAAATTTCGCCATAGTTCTCTACGTATTTCTGAAGAGTATCAAAAGATTTATTGAATGATTCAAATACAGGTTCGATGTCACAGCCCAAATTCTTATAGTAGAACGAATCTGTACCTTCACTTTGCTCTGCCAGATAAAAGCGAGTAGTATTCAACAAGCCCTCTTTTTCAGAGATATACCTGATAGCCGATACCATATCGGGATTGTGACTCGTGATGAGTATCTTGGTTCCAAATGTTTTGTTGATGCGAACAAGAAGATGCGCCAACTCAACCACCCATTGTGGATGAAGATTTGTTTCAGGCTCATCAATCTCCAACAAAGTGTTTTCTGTCAGCCACCCGTTTTCTATCAGACGAAGCATATAAACCAGCGGTTTGAATCCCGATGCTATATCTTCAATTCTAATATCCTTACCATTGTTGCTGTGATAAACTAAATCAACAGCATCGAAATTTTCCTTTTCTACAATAGAACCATCTATCATTTTATTAATAGAATGAAGTAATTCCTGTTTGCCGGTAATCTCACTTCCTTTTTCGTTTACGTGAACAACTTTATGTGCCAAGGAAGTCATCAGAACCCTATCTGATTGACGAAGAGAAATAGCTGCTGGTGTTCCTATATATATGGCATTATTTAAACTATATATCTTTCCAAGTCTATCAACAAGCAATTCCACTTCATCTTCCTTAAAGCTTATGCTGGCAGGAAAGCCATCCTTTTCCCGATATACAGAAGCGATTTTCTCTTTCAAGTAACTGATGGGACGATTTTTTTTGTAGTTTTCATATTTCTGAAGATATTCAGAAAACAACTGAATGGAATTTCGTTCTATATCCTCATGAACATGATTTTGTTCAGTAATCCCAAAAAGATTAAGCACTCGACGCACCTGCTGAGGATTCTGCTCTTTCTGAAGAAAGTTAACCAGCATGTCATCAAGTGAACCAATCGCTCTTTTATAATAAAAATCGAGCTTCTCCACACCACCATTACTCAATGTTACCATTGTCATTAATGATAAGGTATGGTCAAAAAATCGTTTTTTATCATCATCCAGATAATTTGAGATATCATCCAGCGCATTAGAATATTTCTCTAATGATTTGATAATCACATCTCTGAAATCAGAGAAAAAGAAACTGTCTAACACAGACAATGTATTGACGATATAATACAACCAACGGGACATAGTGCTTTTTCCACAGCCATTGCTACCCACAATAACTGTGATACCCTCTATTTCGATATCAGCATGCCCTATAGCATGATAATTGTCTATATTAAAATTATACTTGCTCATTATTCAAACTATTTTAATGCAAAAATACGATGTTTTTGTGTAACCTCCAAATTTTTCTGCTATTTTTAATTGAGTTCCCCAAAATCTTCGTATCTTTGCAGCATTTTAATTCAAGCAATTATGGAAAAATATACCCCTCCTGCTCATATCCCCTGCGATAATGATGAATCATATTGACCAGCGGTTGAAGGCGGACATCCGTTACTGCCATATTCCTGAATCTGGCATATTGCTGATTGTAAAGCGCGGCATTGCCTTCGGCCAATCTTTCCTCGATATCAGATGGCACCAGGAAGGAAGACCGATTACCCAGATGGGCATAAAACTCTGAAAGATAGATATGAACTCCTGCCAAATCAAAATCGCCGAAATGAATGTAATGATTGGGAATGCGGAGAAGCCATGACCTGAGATGCTCCAGGTTTTCCTGTGGATAACGGCAGACAAACAGGAGTTGCCTGCCAGGAAACAGGGCATCGAAAAGCCAACGCTGCAACCGAATCTGCATGAAATTCTCAGCATTCTCCATACCCACAACTATCACGTCTTCCGGTATCTCGAAACGATCCGGCTGATTGATGAAAACGGAACTGCCCTCCATCGGCTGAAGTCTGAATGCCTTTCCATTCAGCATAGCATCTATCTGAACATAGCAATCTACCAGAAAGCCACGAAATGTATTCACCTTCTTAGCCTTTGAATCACCTACCATCCTAACCATATCAGCCCTCGTCTGCATAGAGGAAGAAGCAGAAATCCATTCTTCTAAAGAACATTTCAAGCCAAAATCCTGAACCAATAAGGTACGGCAACTCTTTCGCATGGCCTCGGCTATGCGATATTTGCATCTACTGCCATTGTTCTTCAACATCAGGAGCCCTTCCTGCCTCAGCAAAGCCGTGAGGCGAGGAGACAGCTTCGACGAAGCTATCTCCTCACCCTTCAACATTGCCAATATCTGTCGGGCATCGCCCAATCCTAACTTTTCCATATCATCCAGTATTTCATTTTATCCAGTATATCATATCAGCCGATATTTCCATACACGAGAGGTTTTATAATCTCTTGATTAATTGAGTTACCTTTGTATTTGCCCTATTGTCCTTGCTGAGCAGATAGGTGTATTTGTAATCCTCCACATTATAGGTAGTTGGAGAACTGTTTACCAGCAGGATGTTGCGGCGATTGGCAAAGTCGAGGATTCCCTTCACGTTGTTAGGATGCAACTTGCCTATCTCGTCCATCATGCAATGAATCTTGAAATCACCCGATTTCTTCGATGCCTTCTCCTTAAACACGTTGATGAGCATGATGTTAACCATCGCCTTCACCAGAATGTCGGTGCCATCAGAGCCCACATTTGCTATCTTCTCTACCCATCCCGTATCATTATCGTTTTCCTTGATGCGAAACTCCAACTTAAAGGTATCAGCCACCTGCAACTGCTTGCGGTTAGGCTCATCCAGAAGCCCCTTCATGAAAGCAAGCAGATATTTCACCGCCTTGGCATTCACATCCTGGCGTGACTCGGTGGCAAAGAGATCCATCTCTCCCATATTGAACTGATTCTCTTCCGCAAAGTCTCTGATACGCAAGAGGAGGATCATCAGCTGGTCGTTGCTCTTCAGCGGGCGCAAGGCGATTTCCCTAATAACACCTGCGAAATTCCGCTCCTCGAAATCGTGGTTGATATCGTTGATGGTCTTGCTGATGTCGCCTTCCCTTCGGGTAAGATCACCCACCTCCTTGGAGATTCGGAAGATGATGTCGGTATATCTTCCACTGATACGTTTCTGATATTCCGAGATTTTATCATTATCCACAAACTCGCAGAGATTGGATGCGAAGGCGATGAACTCCTCTTCTGTTACCGGACTTACATTGAAATGGAAGGTGTTGTGAGCAGAAAACATCCCCAGAAACTGCTGAGATTGCTTCTTGAAATTGTCGAGCGTACGGCTGTCCTCATAAATTAGGCGCTTCAGCTCTTCTACGATGGCAAGACAATCTTTGGTGGTGATTTTCTCCCCAATCTCACTACTACCCAACGGGCACAAGGTGGCATCGCTCCGGAAGTTCTTTACTGCATTCAAGCCCGCCTCCAGCTTTCTTAAAGCAGCCTGCTGCTTAGCCAGTTTTTCCTGTGCCACAGACCATTGCAGCTTGAGTCGTTCACTGCGCTGCCTGAATTTATCTTCAATCGTCATCAAAGCCTCAGCCTTGTTTTTCCGTTCCTGTCTTACGGAAGATTCCTGGTCAAAGAGTTCTATCTTGTCGTTTCGGTAAACCGCCACCACATCACGATTCTTCCTGATAAACGCCAATTCAGCATCCAGTTCTGCTATGCGCTTGTTGCAAGCATCCAAAGCCTGGGTATCCATACCCTTGCCATGCAGTTCATCGTGCTGTGCTTTCATGATTTCCTGTCTGCGGGCATCCATCTGGTTCTGCTTATCTTCTATCTGGGTACGAATATTCTGGGCAAAGGCTTCATATTTCTGAGTCTCCACCTTAACCTGCCGGTTGTATTCCGCCTGATGCACTTTCAGTTTGCGCTGCAAATCCGTCTCCAGCTGGTGCTTCAGTTCTTCCTTTTTCACCTTATCGGCAACCAGCGCATTCTGCTTATCTTCTAATTCAGACAGTTGCTGGCTGCGCCATTTCTCCAAACGGTTTTTCAACTCCAGCAATTGCATCTTGAGCTTCTTTTCCGTCTGAGGCAACAGTTGTATTTCTGCCTTTTTAGCATAAAGCGATTCATTCAGCTTTCTTATCTGAAGCTGATATTTCCCCTTCAAGTTTTTATTGTCCTCCTCATGCTGGTTCTGTAAATCATTCAGCAGCTTGATGATGTCTGCACGAAGCTGTTCTTTTTCTGCGAGTTGCTCCTTCAATTCCTTGGGAGTTCTGAATTTTCGCTCTACAGCTGCCAAATTGATGTTTACGCCATAGAGAGAAGCAGAGGTTGATGATGAAGATGAAGAAGATGGAGACGAAGAAGATAATGATGACGAAGAATCGGCAACCAATTGCGGATTCAATACATTATTATATAGTATCGCCTCCTCATCTACCACTTTTCCGATATTCTCCTGCCATCCTTTTCTGTTCTGGTCGAGCCATTCGGAAAACGAGCCTTTGCTCTTCTCCAGGAGATTCTGAATTTTTCTGATTTCAGCCTCAACATCCGCTTTCTGCTTCTTGGGTTCATCGAGCGAAGCCTGGTATTTCAGTTCTGCTATCTCCAATTCCTTCTCGGCTTCCTGACGCAAGGTTTCAATGCGCAGTTCCACTTCCTTCATCTCGGTTTCCACCTGAAATTGTCTGGCTGTAAATTCGGCAATCTCCTGTTCGTTTGTCTCCATCTCACGGGCAAAAGGATTCTCGTGAGCCACCTTTGCCTTCTGAATCTTCAAGGCAGTTTCCTCATGCACCAGTTGCGCCATCATCTCATCCACAGCAGAAATCTTCTTCTGAAACACCTCTCGGGTTTCCGTTTCAGCCTTTCTCCATTCCTGCATCAGGACTTCCTTCTGGGTCATCAAGGCTGCCTGATGTTCATTGAGCAAGGTGGTCTTGCTGTTTCTGAAAGCACGCAAATCCATATCCAGCTGTTCGAGCAGAGCCTTATACTTATCCACCACGTTCTGATAGGATTTCTCCAGTTCTGCCTTCATCGCTTCCTGTCGCCTGCGCTCATCTTCTATGATGGTTTCCTGCTCTACTCGCTGCAAGATATCTTCTATATGAATTTCCTCATAATGCTTGCGCTTGGCGGCAGTTTTCTTTAGCTGCGCATCGAGTACGCCCAATTCACGGGAGAGTTTATCACGCTCCTTTCCATATTTTTCCTGTTCCTCACCTATCAGGCGACTTACCCGGTTGCATTCCGCTTCACTTTCCTGGATATCAAGACGATATTGCGGCAGGAGTTCCTGTGCCATACGCTCTGCATAATTGAGTTCCCTGCGCCCCTCGCCAATCAGGCGGCGATTGTTCAGCAAGGTGCGATACGCATCTATCACCTTATCGGCTATGCGGCGAATCAGCACTTCGCCATTTTTCTCTTTCTTCGTCCAGAGGCTCACATCCTTATACTCCTGTTCAAACTCCTTGATCTGTTCACGATAAAAGTTGAGGTCAATGCTGTTATCCTCATCACTCATCGAGCGGATGATGGTATTCTTGATGAAATCGGCATCCAACTTGGTATTGAGGAAGACATTCTGGATGGTGCGGGGGATATTCTGATACTTGGCACTCTCAACAATGGCATACTTGCGGAAAGACAGGAGTTCCTGGCGTCGATTGTTGCCGAAGATGATGTCACGATACATCTCATAACTGCTTACCAGCGAAGAAATATCATGTTTCTTACCCACCTGCTCACGTATCTGGCTCCACTCGCCATACACCAGCTTACGCTCATCGATAAACCATTTGCTATCAAACGGGGCATCGATGAAACGGAACATCACTCGTCCCTGATTCTTCAAGGCAAGCACACAGTAGACCCCATTCTCACGCATCACCTCATAGACAATGTATGAATTGGGATAAGGAAAATAAAAGGCATCAAACGATTTCTTCTCCTTCGGGATGCCCAGACGCAACTTATCAGCATTATAGAAGAACAGCAGCGCACGGAGCAAGGTACTCTTGCCCACACCCTGGGTGCCGATGAAATGAACGTTTCCATCGAGCTTCACCTCGGCGTATGGGATATGGGCACTATTCAAAAATATGATTTTATTCAGATATCTCATGGCTGTTCCTCCTCTTCTTTTTCGTCAGTATCATCAGTAATCGATATGCAATCTATCAACTCCTCGATATAATGGAATGAAGCCAATACCTTCCAGGTTTTCTCCACTTCATCCTGCTGCTCAACGAATCCCATTCGTTCCAATTCACTGATCAGTTTCTCCACTATCTCGTCATACGATTTTTTCTCGCTGAAGAGTTTTCCTGCCAAATCCTTCAGTTCCATATCGCAATTGATTCTTACCACGATATCCGCCGCAGAGAATACCAAACCGGTTCCGAAAGCTGAATTATAAGTCTTCAGAAAGGTGAGATAATCTATCCACTTGCTCACCGCCTCTAATTTACGCAGCAAATCAACCTTGGTTTCCTTACGGGTAAAAAAGAAGTAGCCGTCGCCTGCTTCCAGATGGAATCCGATGCCCTGATAGTACTCATCATATTCTGCCTGATGGTCTTCGATGGCATCATAATATCGCTTGATTTTTGTCTGAACACTATTGTTGGATATAAATCCACCCCTGCTCAGGATATTAAAGATTTCTTCTGTATAATTCAAATTATTCATTGTTCTGTCTTCTTATTTTATCTGGAAAGAAAGCATTCTTATCTCGGGAGAATCATCGGATATTCTACTCCATCCGATTCGGCATAATTACCCGTAAACTTCAACTTATCCACATATTGCGAAGCTATCTGGCAAAAATACACGAGCTTATCTTCCCGACTTTGTTTCTTATCATAGTGATAATTCATGACGAAAGCAAAGAGATGGGTACTCGATGCCGAGAAGGCATTATAGATTTCCTGCAGATTCACCGCCTCCAACTTCTGCCTGTTACCTTTGAGATAATCATCGGGGATAGGTTCTGCCAATGAATCGAGCCGGCGGCCTTTCCTCTTTTTCAGTTTTTCTGAAAGAATGCTGATGCATTGCAGAGCCTCATCGGATGTGCGAAGATTATCTATCGACAACTTGATGTAATACTTGGGTTGCGGTTCCATCCAAACGGCATTCCGGGTGGCAATAACCTGTCTTATATCCGTAGCCTCTTCCCAGCGGAACTGGTCTTTCAGAAATTTCAGTTTCTTCACCTTTTCGAAGATGCGGTTCTGATAATCTATCATATTGAGGTATTGGATAATCTGGCGTTCTATCTCCAGCAGATTATGATAAGACTCGTTAAGCTGAAGGCACACATCATTCACCACGTTTTTCATCCGCACATCCATCGCCATGGAGAAGAAGACGGGCTGATCGGTATCTATCACCCGTTCGCTCTCGGTGATGAGCTGAGATATGTTCTTCAACTTCTCGCTCAGTCGCTGGAGTTTCGTTTTCTTGATTTCGTAATTAGGCTCATTCTTATAAGTATTATCCATATTACGCTTCAAATCCAACACATTTCGAACGGTGGCAAGGGCTATGGTCTTCAGGCACCGGCGCACCTCCTTGAGATACTTATATTTTCGGGATTCGTTATTTTCCTTGAGATAATAGTCGATATTCTCATTCAACACAGAGATATAATCACGCACCGAAGAAACATTGATTTCCTCGTTCACTTCCAGCACATCCTCGAAGAACTTCTGATACACGTCTTCCATCTCCAGACAGTCGCCCGTATCACGAATCACTCCATTTTCTATCAAATATCGGATGCGCTCCTCCTTGTATTCGGTCATTTCCAAGGCATAGTCATAACGAAACTGAAGGGAATGTCGCTTGGCAAACATATCCTTCAGCAAAACCTTTTCCCGGTCAAAAGTTTTAATCAATTCATCTATAGAATGGAAAGTACCCATTGGCTTGTCATTTAAATAGCTATTTTTATTTCGGTGCTAAATTACTTATTTTTTATAGAACAGCCAAATTTTCATAGCACTTTTTAATGCCAAGGATTCATAAAAGCCAGATTCCTATCACGAATATA
>USQD01000072.1 GCA_900556795.1 uncultured Prevotella sp.
CAGTAGGTTGGGGGATTCTTATTTATCTTACTTCCGAGATCATATCTGTATTATTCAGGTTTCCCTGATTTCTTCAGCAATGGGGCGAGGAACTTGTAAGTATAGCCCTTCTTCGCCTTCACCATGTCTTCAGGTGTGCCGGCAAAGAGAAGCTCGCCGCCACCTCTACCGCCTTCCGGACCCATGTCGATGAGCCAGTCGGCTAGCTTGATGACATCCAGATTGTGCTCGATGATGATGACTGTGTTGCCACGGTCTATCAGCTTCTGCAATACGTTCATCAGGATGCGGATGTCCTCGAAGTGGAGACCGGTGGTTGGCTCGTCCAGGATGTAGAGCGTCTTGCCCGTGTCTCGTTTCGAGAGTTCTGTGGCGAGTTTAACACGCTGACTTTCTCCGCCAGATAGGGTGGTACTGCTCTGTCCCAGTTTGATATAGCCGAGACCTACATTCTGCAACGCCTTGATCTTGTTGAGAATCTGCGGCACGTTCTCGAAGAACTCCACCGCCTGGTTGATGGTCATATCCAGTACGTCGGCGATGCTTTTGCCCTTGTATCTTACCTCCAGCGTCTCACGGTTGTAACGCTTGCCATGACAAACCTCGCAAGGAACGTAGACATCCGGGAGGAAATTCATCTCGATGGTCTTGTAACCATTTCCCTTACATTCCTCACATCTTCCACCCTTCACGTTGAAGGAGAATCTGCCCGGCTTGTAACCACGGATCTTCGCTTCCGGCAAGCCAACGAAAAGACTGCGGATATCGCTGAAGACACCGGTGTAGGTGGCTGGATTGCTGCGGGGCGTTCTGCCGATAGGACTCTGGTCTACATTCACTACCTTATCTATATTGTCGATACCCTCGATACTGTCATACGGCATCGGCTTCTTCAGACTGCGATAGAAATGCTGGGAGAGGATAGGCTGAAGAGTCTCGTTGACGAGGGTAGACTTGCCTGAACCGCTCACACCAGTGACAACGATGAGCTTGCCGAGTGGGAAGTCTACATCAACTCCCTTCAGGTTGTTGCCCCTGGCGCCCCGGATGGTGATGTGCTTGCCATTGCCTTCACGACGCACGGCAGGAACCTCGATAGCCATCTTGCCATTGAGATACTGGGCGGTGATGGTATCGGTCTTGAGCATTTCGGCAGGAGTACCCTGAAAGACTACTTCGCCACCCTTGCGGCCAGCCTTCGGACCGATGTCTACAATCCAGTCGGCAGCCCGCATCATATCCTCGTCATGTTCTACTACAATGACCGTATTGCCCAGATCACGCAGTTCCTTGAGACTATGGATCAGGCGCTCATTGTCACGCTGGTGCAGACCGATGCTCGGCTCGTCCAGGATATAGAGAACGTTGACCAGCTGGCTGCCAATCTGTGTGGCAAGGCGGATGCGCTGACTCTCACCGCCCGAAAGCGAAGCTGACTGACGGTTGAGCGAGAGATAATTGAGTCCCACATCGAGGAGGAAGGTGATGCGGGAGCGCAATTCCTTGATAATCTCATGAGCCACCTTGGCTTTCATCGGAGGAAGATGCTGTTCTACCTCTTCCAGCCAGTCGCGCAACTCATCGATGTCAAGGTTTGCCACTTCTGAGATATTCTTGTCCGAGATTTTATACGCCAGCGATTCCTTCTTGAGTCGGAGGCCATGACATTCTGGACATTCTACGGTAGAGATGAACTGTTCAGCCCATTTCTTTCCGTCATTGCTTTCGTCATACTCCATCACCTTTCTGAGATAGTCGACGACGCCATCAAATGCACAGAAATAGTCGGTTGAAGTATGCATCTTCTCCTTTTCTATCTTTACGTTTTCCAGAGAACCATATAGGATTTCCTCCATGGTGTTGTTAGGAATCTCATGGATAGGGGTTTTGAGATTGAGATCGTATTTTGACAACAGCGACTCAATCTGCCAGAAAATCATCTGATTCTTGTATTTTCCGAGCGGTACGATACCGCCCTCATAGATACTTATGCTCTCGTCCGGGATAACCTTCTTGAGGTCAATCTGGTTCACCTTTCCCAGACCCTTGCAGTGAGGGCAGGCACCTTCAGGCGAGTTGAATGAGAACATGTTAGGGGCAGGGTCCTGATAGGCGATACCGGTAACAGGGTCCATCAGACGCTTGGAGAAATTCTTCATCTCCTGACTGCCTTTTTCGATGATAGCCACCATGCCGTCGCCCTGTTTCATGGCGATTGACACGCTTTTGCGGATGCGTTCTTCATCGGATTCGCGCACCACGAGCTTGTCTATCACTACCTCGATGTTATGGTTCTTGTATCTGTCAATCTTCATGCCCGGCACAATCTCCAGAATTTCTCCATCCACCCGGGCATAGAGATAGCCTTTGCGTCGCATGCTTTCGAAGAGTTCACGGTAATGACCCTTGCGCTGTCTGACGAGCGGGGCGAGGAGGAAGATAGCCTTGCCGTCATACTCGTCGAGAATCATTTCGATGACCTGTTCCTCGGTATATTTCACCATCTTCTCACCGCTTCGGTAGCTGTAGGCAGTACCGGCACGGGCATAGAGCAGACGCAGGTAATCGTAGATCTCGGTGGTGGTGCCCACAGTGGATCGGGGATTCTTGTTGGTGGTCTTCTGTTCGATGCTGATGACCGGACTGAGTCCCGTAATCTTATCCACATCGGGACGTTCCATGTTGCCCAGGAAGTTGCGGGCGTAGGCAGAAAACGTCTCGATATATCTACGCTGACCTTCGGCAAAGATGGTGTCGAAAGCCAATGATGACTTGCCCGAACCCGAGAGTCCGGTTATGACGGTGAGGGAGTTGCGTGGGATTTCCACATCAATGTTCTTGAGATTGTGGACTCTGGCTCCCCATACATTAATCTTTTCTTCTGAAATCATTGTCCTGAATTAGTTTGATTCTCGATGAAACCTCTGAGTACGTTTACATCTTTTCTGATATTGTATATCTTGCCATCGGCACCTTTCGCCTTGACGAGGCAGAAGTAGACGCCGTCCTTGACCGGCTTTCCCTTGTAGGTGCCGTCCCATCCAGTAGAAGGGTCGGTCCATTCGAAGAGCTTCTGTCCCCATCGGTTGAAGATGTAGGCATGAAATTCGGTGATACTCTGATAGCCATCCTTGGGTTTGTAGATGTCGTTGACGCCATCCCCGTTGGGCGAGAAAGCATTCGGCATCTTGAGAACACTCTCGGCAACGGAGACGGAGAAAGGATTTTCCTCGTTGGTACATTCTATGTATTCATCGCCCATGGTGAACTTGGCGTAGAGGATGACCCGGATGTTGCCCGATTCAGTAAAGTCGAATTCCGTATTCTCTTCATACCTTATTATATAAGGCTCCTGAGCGTTGTCTTTATAGAAACGCCATTCGTAATAAGCCGTCCATCCATCCGCCTGGGAAGGGTGCGCTTCGAAAGTGGCATGGACTGGTGCTGAGCCTGTATAGGATTCGTCTGTTGATGTCTCACCGTCAGGACCTGTAAAGGAAACTGTGGGAGCCACCTCTTGTGCTATCATTTGGCTCGTAAAAAAAGCCAGTAATATGCAAAGTATACTTATTTTTCGTCTCATTTCAATAATTATTTGTGCAAAGATAATAAAAAGCTGAGAGATTTTGGGCAGAATGCAAGATTTTTTGTATTTTTGCAGATGAAAACATTGAAATCTGAAGATTATCGACAGAAAAAAGACTCAGAATCTGCCGAAATCCGAAAGATGAAAACATAAAATAATGAAGTTATGAGAAGATTCAAGAGATATTTCCTTGTGGTCGTTGGGTTGATGCTCAGCGTCAGTATTTTCGCCCAGACCACCAAGTGGCGTGACATCTATACAGTGAAGAAGAAAGATACCATCTTCGGTATCGCCAACAGCTATGGCTTGTCGCTTCCTGAACTCATGGATGCCAATCCGGAGATGAAGCAGGAGGGATACATGCTCCAGAAGGGAACCACTTTGTTTATTCCTTATGCCAAGGGACAGAAAAATCCTAATCAGAAGGCGACAACTGCTACTACGGCTGCTGCCAGCCAGAAAACAACTGCTCCTGCTGCTGTCAAGCCGGCAGCAACAGTCAGCAATGCCGTGAAGATTGGCGTGATGCTGCCTTTGCATGATGTGGATGGCGACGGCAAGCGCATGGTGGAGTATTACCGTGGCATCCTGATGGCATGTGACTATCTGAAGAAGCACGGTGTTTCTACCGATGTTCATGCCTGGAATGTACCTATCGATGCGGATATCCGTACCACCCTGCTGCAGGAGGGTGCCAGCCAGTGCGACATCATCTTCGGTCCGCTCTATACCAAGCAGGTGGCTCCGCTTTCCGAGTTCTGCAAGAACAACGGCATTAAGCTTGTCATTCCTTTCTCTATCAGCGGGGATGATGTGGAGCGCAGCAAGGAGATTTTCCAGGTTTATCAGAGTCCGGAAAGTCTGAATGAGGCTACCGTGAAGGCTTTCCTGAAGAGATTCTCCAATGTGCATCCTATCTTTGTTGACTGCAATGATTCCACTTCCCGAAAGGGCGCCTTTACCTTCGGACTCCGCAAGGAACTGGAAAAGCGCAATATCAACTTCAGTATCACCAACGTGAATTCGAGCCTCGAGCAGTTTGCCAAGGCTTTCGTACCTAGCAAGCAGAACGTGGTCATCCTCAATACGGGACGTTCACCACAGTTGACCGCCGTGCTCAACAAGCTGGACGAGTTTGATGCCAAATATCCCGGCGCATCCATCTCGCTCTTCGGTTATACGGAATGGCTGATGTATGCGAAGTACAATCTGGAGAGGTTCTACAAGTATGATACCTATATTCCTTCTACCTTCTATTATAATGCCGGCAATGTGCGTACCCAGTCACTGGAGACGAGTTATCAGCGTTGGTTCCATCAGCCGATGCAGATAGCCCAGCCTCGTTTCGCTATTACGGGTTACGACCATGCCATGTTCTTTATCCAGGGCGTGAAGAAGGAGGGACGTAACTTTACGGGTGACAGCAAGCGTTCTACTTACCAGCCTGTACAGACACCGCTTGATTTCGAGAAGACGGGAGTCAAGGGTGGTTATAAGAACAAGAGTTTCATGCTGATTCACTATACCTTCAATCATCAGATAGAGGCAGTGAAGTATTAGGACTTTGGACATTGAACTTTGGACTTTGAACATTGAGCTTTGAAGTTTGATCTTTGAATATTGAAAAATGAACTTTATGATATGTATTTGATAAGAAGATATATACTGCTTTCTCTGGTCTTGGGGGGTGGACTGACAGCTTCGGCACAGATCGGAGAGCATCGCAATGACTTTGCTGTCGGATTGAATGGAGGTTATATAATGAGCTCGGTGGGCTTTACGCCTGACGTGCAGCAGACACAGCATGGTGGAATGACGGCGGGTTTCTCTATGAAGTATACCTGCGAGAAATACTTCAATACCATCTGTTCCGTCTATGCCGAGGTGAACTATTCACAGGTGGGATGGAAAGAGGATATCCTCGATAAGGACAACAATCCGGTGATCATCACCAAGACACAGGAGCCGATGGCTTACAGCCGTACCATCAACTATATCCAGGTGCCGGTGTTCGCGCATCTGGCATGGGGTAGGGAGACAAGAGGACTGAACATCTTCGTGAATGCCGGTCCACAGTTTGGCTTTTATCTCAGTGAATCGACCAAGACCAACTTCGACGTGAAGAAATTGCCGCAGACTGACAACAACCGTGTGAGTCCGGTGATGGCACAGGATACGATGGCAGTAGAGAACAAGCTGGATTACGGTATCGCCGTGGGTCTGGGTGCCGAATACAGCATTCCTAGAGTGGGTCATTTCCTCGCCGAAGCACGTTACTACTACGGATTGGGCAATATCTACGGTTCGTCGAAACGAGACTACTTCGGAAAGAGCAACTATGGGCAGATAGTCCTGAAGCTCTCTTATCTCTTCGATATCACAAGAACGAAGAACGTGAAGAGGAAATAGATGATAATTAATAATTGATAATAAATCAATGATAACGGGTTTATCATTGATGTTTTGAAAAAAATGAGTACAACAGAAAAAATGCAGATGAAATTGAGCGACTCAAAGTCAGCTCGCTGGACTGCCCTCTTCATCGTGAGCGTCACGATGATGTTCGGTTACTTTTTTACAGATGTAATGTCTCCACTGGAGCCACTCTTGACAGCTGTCAAGGGGGCTGAGAATGGTCTTGGACTCGGATGGAGTTCGGATGAGTACGGCTTCTTCTCAGGAGCCTACGGATACTTTAATGTATTCCTCCTGCTCCTCTTTTTCGGTGGTCTTATCCTCGATAAGTTTGGCATCCGTTTCACTGGTATCCTCTCTACTGTTTTGATGTTTGGTGGAGCCTTGGTGAAATGGTATGCTGTAGGTCATGAGTTTGGCGGTTCGGTAGTAGTACCATTCTTCGGTACTTACAGTACACAGGTAGTGATAGCTGCACTTGGCTTTGCCATCTATGGCGTGGGCTGCGAGATATGCGGTATCACAGTGAGCAAGGTCATTGTGAAATGGTTTACGGGTCATGAGTTGGCTCTGGCAATGGGAGTGCAGGTGGCTACAGCTCGTTTGGGAACTGCCGCTGCCTTGGGCTATTCTCTTCCTTTTGCAAAGGCAATGGGCGGTGTGTCTGCTTCTATTGCTTTGGGTGCAGCTTTGCTTTGCGCTGGTGTACTGGTTTATCTGGTTTATTGCGTGATGGACAAGAAGGAGGATGCTTCTGCAGAAGCTGTGGCTACTGAGCCGGAAGAAGGTTTCAAGTTTTCAGACTTGGGTGGTCTGTTCAAGACAGCTGGTTTCTGGTATGTGGCATTCCTTTGCCTGATGTTCTATGCCGGTGTATTCCCATTCCTGAAGTTTGCCACCAAGTTGATGATTTTCAAGTATGGTGTCGATGCCAATTTGGCAGGTCTGATTCCTGCGATGTTGCCATTCGGTACCATCTTCCTTACACCAATCTTCGGTAGCGTATATGACAAGTATGGCAAGGGTGCCACGCTGATGATTATCGGCAGTTGTCTCCTGACTCTGGTACACGTAGTATTTGCCCTTCCACTCAACTCATGGGTGCTTGCCGTCGTGATGATGCTCATCCTTGGCGTAGCTTTTGGATTGGTACCATCAGCCATGTGGCCTTCTGTGCCAAAGATTATCCCTATGAAACTCTTGGGAACTGCATACGCCCTCATCTTCTATATCCAGAATATTGGACTGGCTCTCATTCCAGTATGGATTGGTAAGGTAAACCAGGCAAATACCGCAGCCGACGGCACCATCGACTATACCCAGACGATGACCATCTTTGCCTGCTTCGGTGTGATAGCCATCCTCATCGCCTTCCTCCTTCTTTTTGAAGATAAGAGAAAGGGATACGGTTTGCAGAAGCCTAACGTGAAATAAGTGAAGAGTGAAGAACGAAGAGCAAATTAAGTGAAGAGTGAAGAACGAAGAGTGAAGAATTCGTTTGCTCTTTGTTCTTCGAACTCTTTGAAAGTATAATTCTATAAAAGAAAGGAAACAGCCATGAATGCTACACCTGAATCATTGATTAAAGAATATGCTGACCCGATAGAGCAGCAGGAGATAGACAAGTTTATCTGTTCGGAAATGAGCAGACAGATTCACCGATATATCAAGGGTATGTCGGGAACCAAACAAGCTATGCTCAAGTTTGAGGAAAAACTGGCGAGCCTCTCTGTCCCTGAGAAGGAGAAGGCGATTGCCAAGTATATCGATCTGAACCGAAAGGCATTGGACGGTCTTGACTTGAAGATGATTCTGGTTCGTTCGGTGGCTAACTATTGCGATACTTTCCAGTATATGCTGGATTTCGTGAACGACAAGCGCAAGATGGTGTTCTATTATCATCGTCTGAAGGAGAAGTACATCCGTTATCATGAGGTGTTTGAGGAGAACGGCAAGTTTGGCATGAAGGACCATCAGGGCAACGTGATGCTTCAGCCTGTATATGATTTCCTACGCACCTGCTACATCTATAATGATGACCTGAGCATCATGCCGGTGATTGCAGAGAAGAATGGAAAGATGGGACTGGTGATGCCGGACGGCAATGATACCATCGTTGCCGATTTCCTCTATGACGAAATCTGTCTCAGAGATGAGTATCCTTATTTTGAGGCAGTAAGAGACGGAATCAGCGGATTGATTGATAAGGATGGAAACTTTGTTAATAATTAATAATGTACAATTAATAATGAATAATT
>USQD01000073.1 GCA_900556795.1 uncultured Prevotella sp.
GTTGGTCTGTGCTAAAGTTTTGCTCGCAGGGAGCAACGCAAGTGCCATGAGCAGTAGGCTTTTCATCTTTTTCATAAATCTTTTCTTTTCTTAATTATTTATTTAGTGAAACAAAAAGCTGCGGACGGTAAAGCCCGCAGTTTGTAATAAAAATATTCTTATTTTGTAAATATCTTTTAGTATGCGAACAAAGGATAGTCCTTCATGGTCTCGTTCACCTTCTCACGGACGCGGGCGATCACCTTTTCGTCCTCAGGAGCATTCAATACCTCCTCGATGAGTTCTGCGATGAGGTGCATCATGTCTTCCTTGGCGCCACGGGTTGTCATGGCTGCTGTACCCAGGCGGATACCTGATGTCTGGAAGGCAGAACGTGTGTCGAATGGAACCATGTTCTTGTTGACAGTGATGTCGGCTGCAACGAGCGCATTCTCAGCCACTTTACCTGTAAGGTCTGGATATTTGCTTCGGAGGTCAACGAGCATGGAATGGTTGTCTGTACCACCGCTGACGATGCCGAATCCACGGCCGATGAGGTCATCAGCAAGAACGGCTGCGTTCTTCTTGACCTGTGCAGCATACTCCTTCCATGAAGGCTGCAGGTTCTCGTTGAAGGCAACAGCCTTGGCAGCGATGACGTGCTCCAAAGGACCACCCTGCTGACCAGGGAATACGGCAGAATTCAAGAGCATGCTCATCTTCTTGACCTCGCCCTTCTTGGTAGTCAAGCCCCAAGGATTGTCAAAATCCTTACCCATCAGAATGATACCGCCACGAGGACCACGGAGGGTCTTGTGGGTAGTAGAAGTAACGATGTGGGCATACTTCAATGGATTGTCCAGCAGACCAGCTGCAATCAGACCAGCAGGGTGAGCCATATCAATCATGAGGAGTGCACCTACCTCGTCGGCAATCTTGCGCATACGTGCATAATCCCACTCACGGCTGTAGGCACTACCACCACCGATAATCAGCTTAGGCTTGTTCTCCAGCGCCAACTTCTCCATCTCATCGTAGTCCACGCGACCGGTCTCCTTGTTGAGGTTGTAACCGATAGGGTGGTAGAGGATACCGGAAGTATTGACAAGGCTACCATGAGAAAGGTGACCACCGTGATCGAGGTTCAGACCCATAAAAGTATCGCCAGGCTTCAATACTGCGAGCAATACAGCTGCGTTAGCCTGTGCGCCAGAGTGAGGCTGTACATTGGCGTACTCAGCACCAAAGAGTTTCTTGACGCGTTCGATAGCCAGGTTCTCAACGATATCCACCACTTGGCAGCCGCCGTAGTAGCGCTTTCCTGGCAGACCTTCTGCATACTTGTTAGTAAGGTAAGAACCCATAGCGTTCATCACCTCGTCACTCACGAAATTCTCAGAAGCAATCAGCTCCATACCTTTCAGCTGACGCTGATGTTCTCTTTCGATTAAGTCGAAAATTTCTTGATCTTTTACCATTCTCTTTACTTTTTATGGTTGATGTTTTATGAAATCGGGTACAAAAATAAGCAATATCTCTCAAACTACCAAATAAATCGTAATATTTTGAGTGATATTGCTTACTTTTTGTTATTTTATTGTCTCTAAATTACTTGCAAAGCTCTACTTTGCCCAGTTGCTGCTCCTTGTCGCAGTAGTGGCAACGCACGATGCCGAGCACCTTGTCTACGGTGTGGAAGAGGGTCTGCATAGGCTCGTTGTTGGTGATGCACTTAGGGTTGTTGCATTTCACGATGCCCTTCAGCGTATCAGGAGTCTTGACAGTCTTCTTTTCTACGATTTCGTAGTCCTTGATGATACTCAGTCCGATGTTAGGAGCAACGACAGAGAGGCGGTTGATTTCCTCGTCGGTGAAATACTTGTTGGCAACCTTGATGATGCCCTTCTTGCCAATCTTCTTGCTTGGCAGGTTATAGCCGATGGTGACAGGAGTGTCCATCTTCTCCAACTGGAGCAGATTCACTACCTGATAGGTCTTTTCGGCTGGTATATGGTCGATTACGGTACCGTTCTCGATAGCCGCAACCACTAATTGACTTTTATTATTTCCCATAATAATTAAAAAATAATCACTAATAACTAATCACTAATCACTACTCAATAATAGTCTTGTCATTCTTCACGTCCTCGAGTGAGATACCGAGGCAGTGGCAGAAGATAGCCTCGCGCGCATAGAGACCGTTCTGAGCTTGCTGGATATAGTATGCGTGTGGATCATCATCCACATCGTATGCAATCTCGTTCACACGTGGCAGCGGGTGCATGATCTTCATGTTCTCCTTAGCCTTGCAGAGCATGTCGCGCTTCAGGATGTATACGTTCTTCACGCGCTCATATTCCATGAGGTCAGAGAAACGCTCCTTCTGAACACGGGTCATGTAGAGAATGTCTGCACCGGCAATCACGTCCTCGTTGAAGTCTTCATGCTCCACGTACTTGATGTTATGCTCCTTGCAGTAGAGTTTATACTCCTCAGGCATAGCAAGTTCCTTAGGTGCGATGAAGTGGAAGGTAGGATTGAAATGGCGCATGGCAGTGATAAGTGAGTGAACGGTGCGGCCATACTTGAGGTCACCCACGAGATAGATGTTCAAGTTCTCCAAGGTACCTTGGGTCTTGTAGATAGAGTAGAGGTCGAGCAGGCACTGTGATGGATGCATGTGTGCACCGTCGCCTGCATTGACGATAGGCACCGGAGCCACCTCGCTGGCATACTGTGCGGCACCCTCGATGAAATGGCGCATGGCAATCACGTCAGCGTAATTGCTTACCATGAGGATGGTGTCTTTGAGCGTTTCGCCCTTGGTGGTGCTGGAAGTCTTGGCATCGGAGAAACCGATGACGCGAGCGCCAAGGCGATTGGCTGCTGTTTGGAAACTGAGCTGTGTACGAGTAGAAGGCTCGAAGAAAAGGGTCGCTACGACCTTTCCCTTCAACAGCTCCCTGTTAGGATGCTTTTCAAACTCCTGTGCCATCTCCAAGAGATAGGTGATCTTCTCTTTAGAGAGGTCTGCAATCGTTACAAAATTATGTTTTTCCATTTGTTTTTGATTGTAATGTTCTAAAATCGCCCCCAAAGGTACAAATAATTTTCGATTTATGTGCGAAAAGTCAAAACTTTTATGTAATTTTGCACAAAATAAATGAAGAAATAGAGATGAGAAAAAGATTTATACATATTTTATGGGGTATTTTCGCTGCCGGAATCGTCTGTGCAGTGGCGGCATTCTTTGCCATCTGGTATGGCATGATTGGCTATATGCCCGACATCGAGGATCTGCAGAATCCAATCAATCGATTCGCCACTCAGGTGTATTCGGCAGACGGAAAGGTATTGGGAACATGGAATCTCAACAAGGAGAACAGAATCGTGATTCCTTACAAGAAGATGTCACCTTATTTAATAAAGGCACTCGTGGCTACCGAGGATGCCCGTTTCTATGAGCATTCGGGCATCGACTACCGAGCCCTGGGGCGTGCCATCATCAAGCGTGGTATCCTGGGACAGACCAATGCCGGCGGCGGCAGTACCATTACCCAGCAGCTTGCCAAGCAGCTCTATTCGGAAAAGGCAGAGAGTACGCTGGAGCGACTCCTGCAGAAACCTATAGAGTGGGTGATTGCCATCAAGCTGGAGCGATACTACACCAAGCAGGAGATTATTGCGCTCTACCTCAACTACTTCGACTTCCTGCACAATGCCGTGGGTATCAAGACTGCGGCAAATACCTATTTCAACAAGGAACCGAAGGACCTGACCCTCTGTGAGGCAGCTACCTTGATAGGATTGTGCAAGAATCCGTCGCTCTTCAATCCGGTCCGCTATCCCGACCGTGCCCGTGAAAGACGAAACGTGGTGCTCTCGCAGATGGTGAAGGCGGGCTATCTCAGCAGAGGTGAGTATGGACAGTATTCTGCCGAACCGCTGACGCTGAACTTCCACCGCACCGACCATAAGGACGGTGCTGCCACTTATCTGCGAGAATACCTGCGCCATTACATGATGGCAAAGCGTCCTGAACGCAGCAATTATCCGTCCTGGAACTATGCGCAGTTTGTGACGGATTCTATCCTGTGGAATACTGATCCGCTCTATGGATGGTGCAACAAGAACTTCAAGAAAGACGGTTCGCCATACAATGTATACAGTGACGGACTGAAGGTGTTCACCACCATCGACAGCCGTATGCAGCGATATGCCGAAGAGGCTGTATATCAGCACGTGGCACGCTATCTGCAACCTATCTTCAGCAAGGAGACTGCACGCAAGCCAAGTTCGCCTTACAGTGACAAGCTGACGCCTATGCAGATCAAGGTAATCCTGAACCGAAGCGTTACGCAGAGTGAACGTTATCAGACGATGAAGGCGGCTGGATATTCTGAACAGGAGATTCATGATGCCTTCCGCAAGAAGATAGACATGACGGTATTTACCTATCATGGAGACGTGGATACGCTGATGAGTCCGCTGGATTCCATCCGCTATTACAAGACCTTCCTGCGCAGCGGATTCATGAGTATGGATCCTAAGACCGGTGCCGTGAAGGCATACGTGGGAGGACTGGACTATTCTCACTTCATGTACGACATGGTGAGTCTGGGACGCCGACAGGTGGGTTCTACCATCAAGCCGTTCCTCTACAGTCTGGCAATGGAAAACGGCTTCTCGCCATGCGATCTGGCTCCAAACCGTCAGCATACCTATATGGTTGCCGGACGACCTTGGACGCCACGTAATGCCAACCATTCGCGCTATGGACAGATGGTGACGCTGAAGTGGGGATTGCAGCAGAGTAACAACTGGATCAGTGCTTATCTGATGAGCAAGCTGAATCCGCAGCAGTTTGTTCAGATTCTGCGCGATTTCGGTATCAACAGTCCTGATATCCATGCCTCTATGAGCTTGTGTCTGGGTCCTTGTGAGGTGAGCGTGAGCGAGATGGTAAGTGCCTATACTGCCTTTGCCAACCACGGCATCCGTACGGCTCCGATGTTCGTGAGTCGCATTGAGGATAATGAAGGCAATACCCTAGCCACCTTCCAGCCACGCATGAACGAGGTGATTGGTGCCGAGAACGCCATGAAGATGCTCACCATGCTGATGGGAGTAGTTGATGGCGGTACAGCCGGAAGATTGCGCTACCGCTATAATCTGGAAGGACAGATTGGTGCCAAGACGGGTACCACCAACAATAACAGTGACGGATGGTTTATCGGATTCACTCCGCAGCTGGTCAGCGGCTGCTGGGTAGGAGGAGAGGAGCGTGATATCCACTTCGATACGATGAGTATGGGACAGGGAGCCACCATGGCACTTCCTATCTGGGCAATATTCATGAAGAAGGTTTATGCCGATCCTTCGCTGGGCATCAGTCCGACCGTGAAATTTGATTTGCCAGACGGTTATAATCCATGCTCTAAGCCGAAATCTGACCAGGATGATTTCGAGCAGGTAGATGGCATCGATGAGGTGTTTGAGTAAGCATTCGCCATTTTTGCATAGTTTTACTTTTAAATTGTGCAAAAATGGCGAATCTTTTTTGCTTATATGCGTTTTTTTTTGTATTTTTGCAAAGTTTTAGAGCTGTTATTGCTGATATGGACAAGACGGCGGTTCGGCTCTTTGCTTGAATCAAGGAAATAAAATAAAAAATCATTATAATGAACGTTTCATATAAATGGCTTAAAGAATACGTCGATTTCGACCTGACACCACAGGAGACTGCCGATGCGCTGACCTCTTGCGGACTCGAAGTGGACGCTTTGGAAGAAGTTCAGTCTATCAAGGGTGGACTGAAAGGTCTTTACGTAGGTAAAGTGTTGACATGCGAGGCGCATCCTAACAGCGATCACCTCCACGTAACAACCGTTGACCTGGGCAAGGGTGAACCACAGCAGATTGTCTGCGGTGCGCCTAACGTGGCTGCCGGTCAGAAGGTAATCGTAGCCGACCTGGGCTGCGTGCTCTACGACGGCGACCAGAGTTTTACCATCAAGAAGAGCAAGCTGCGCGGTGTGGAGAGCTTGGGTATGATCTGCGCTGAGGATGAGATTGGCGTGGGTACTTCTCACGACGGTATCATCGTGCTCCCTGAGGATGCACCTGTTGGTCAGCCTGCTGCCGAGTATTATCACCTGGAGAGCGACTGGCTCATCGAGATTGACATCACTGCCAACCGTGCCGATGCGCTCGGTCATTGGGGTGTAGCCCGCGACCTCTATGCCTGGTTGAAGCAGAACGGCTACGAGACAAGTCTTCATCGCCCTTCTTGCGATGAGTTCGTAGTAGATAACGAGGATCTTCCTATCGATGTAGAGATTGAGAACACCGAGGCTTGCAAGCGCTATGCCTGCGTAAGCATCACCGGTTGTGAGGTGAAGGAGAGCCCTAAGTGGTTGCAGGACAAGCTGAATATCATCGGCTTGCGACCAATCAACAATATCGTGG
The DNA here is from genome assembly GCA_900556795.1 of uncultured Prevotella sp. Classification (GTDB taxonomy): domain Bacteria; phylum Bacteroidota; class Bacteroidia; order Bacteroidales; family Bacteroidaceae; genus Prevotella. Next base: position 6,448 of record USQD01000073.1, read on the forward strand.
ATATCACCAACTACATCATGATGGCATACGGACAGCCATTGCACTGCTTCGATGCCGACATGGTTACCGGTCATAAGATTGTAGTACGCACCCAGCCTGAGGGTACCAAGTTCGTTACTCTCGATGGCGAGGAGCATACCTTGGGTGAGCACGACCTGAGCATCTGCAATGCTGAGGAGCCTATGTGTATCGCCGGTATCTTCGGCGGTAAGGGCTCTGGTACTTACGAGACTACCAAGGACGTAGTCCTGGAGAGTGCTTACTTCCACCCAACATGGATTCGCAAGAGCGCTCGCCGTCACGGTTTGAGTACTGATGCCAGCTACCGTTTTGAGCGTGGCGTTGATCCAAACGGACAGATTTATGCATTGAAGCAGGCAGCTATCCTCTGCAAGCAGTTGGCTGGCGGTAAGGTTTCCATGCAGATCAAGGATGTATATCCAGAGCCAATGCAGGACTTCCCTGTTCGCCTGAACTATGAGTATGCGCACCGCCTCATCGGTAAGGAGATTGGTGCTGAGACCATCAAGAACATTGCCACATCTCTGGAGATGAAGATCGTGAAGGAGGATGCTGAGGGCATCGACCTGCTGGTTCCTGCTTATCGTGTAGACGTTCAGCGTCCTTGCGACGTGGTAGAGGATATCCTCCGTATCTATGGATATAATAATGTGGAGATTCCTACCCAGCTGAAGAGCTCCCTGACTGTTCAGGGCGATGAGGACAAGGCTTATCACAGCCAGAACCTCGTGGCTGAGCAGTTGGTAGGCGAGGGCTTCATGGAGATTCTCAACAACTCTCTGAGCAAGACCAGCTACTATACAGACCTGGAGCTGAATAAGTATCCTGAGGAGACAACCGTGAAGGTGATGAACCCATTGAGTGCTGATCTCGGCGTGATGCGTCAGACCATGTTGTTCGGCGGTTTGGAGAGCGTAGCCCGCAACATCAACCACAAGAGTCAGAACCTGAAGTTCTTCGAGGTGGGTAACACCTATTTATATAATAAGGAGAAGTGGAGCGAGGAGAGTCCTATCAAGGCTTACTCTCAGGAGGCTCACATGTCACTCTTCATCACGGGTAAGCGCGTAGAGGGCAGTTGGGCTCATGCTGATGAGCAGAGCAACATCTACGAGCTGAAGGCAGTGGTAGAGAATATCCTCCGCCGTGTAGGTATGCCACAGAACAACCTGGTTATCAAGCACAGCGACAACAACATCTTCTCCAAGGGTGTAAGCTACGAGACCCGTGCCGGCAAGGTATTGGTAGAGCTCGGTATCTTGAGCCTGAAGCTCAAGAAGGCATTCGACATCGAGCAGGATGTATTCTATGCTGATGTTCACTGGGATAACCTGGTGAAGACCGTGAAGAAGGTGAACCTTACTTACACTGACATCAGCAAGTATCCGTCAGTGAGCCGCGACCTTGCATTGCTCGTAGACAAGAATGTAGAGTTTGCACAGATTGATCAGATTGCCCACCAGACTGAGAAGAAGCTCCTGAAGAGTGTGGTACTCTTCGACGTTTATGAGGGTAAGAACCTGCCAGAGGGCAAGAAGAGCTATGCCGTAAACTTCATTCTGCAGGATGAGGAGAAGACATTGAATGACAAGCAGATTGATGCTATCATGAAGAAGCTCATCGCCAACCTCACAGGCAAGCTCAACGCAGAACTGAGATAATGCAGAATGCGATTGACGCAGAACTGAGATAATATTATAAACAAAAAACGATAAACATTTAAAATTTTATTCCAATGGGAAGAGCATTTGAATATCGTAAAGCTACAAAGCTGAAAAGATGG
>USQD01000074.1 GCA_900556795.1 uncultured Prevotella sp.
TACTTTTTATCGTTTTTTTTATCATTCTAATGCTAATATTTCTAAATTTATTGCAGATATTTCCAAAAAACTACACTTATTCCATCAGTTTTCCTTATCTTTGCAATCCAGATAGACATACTGAACAATAGAATTTGAAGACTTTATAATACATTAATTTTTTTAGATAATGGAACAAAACAAGGTTAAACCAGCAGATGGCAAGCTGGGTATCATGGTTGTAGGTTGTGGTGCAGTTTCTACTACATTCATGACTGGTGTGTTTATGGCTCGCAAGGGACTTGCAAAGCCAGTAGGTTCAATGACTCAATACGATAAGATTCGCGTGGGCAAGGGTGCAGACAAGAAGTATCTTCACTACAAGGACATCGTGCCTATGGCAGATCTCAACGACATCGTATTCGGCACTTGGGATGTTTATCCTCAGAATGCTTACCAGGCAGCTATGTATGCCGAGGTTCTGAAGGAAAAGGACATCAACCCTGTGCGCGAGGAGCTGGAGAAGGTGGTTCCAATGAAGGCTGCCTTCGACAAGAACTACGCCAAGCGTCTGGATGGCGACAACGTGAAGGACTGCAAGACCCGCTGGGAGATGGTGGAGGCTCTGCGTCAGGACATCCGCGACTTCAAGGAGAAGAACGGCTGCTCCCGCATCGTCGTAGCCTGGGCAGCATCTACCGAAATCTACGTACCGGTAGATATGGAAATCCACGGCTCATTGGCAGCTCTCGAGGCTGCGATGAAGGCTGACGACCGCCAGCACATCGCTCCATCCATGTGCTACGCTTATGCAGCCCTTACGGAGGGTGCTCCTTTCATCATGGGTGCTCCTAACACAACGGTTGACATTCCTGCCATGTGGGAACTCGCTGAGAAGACCCACATGCCTATCGCAGGCAAGGACTTCAAGACTGGTCAGACTCTCGTGAAGAGTGGTTTTGCTCCTATCATCGGCACCCGCTGCCTCGGCTTGAACGGTTGGTTCTCTACCAACATTCTGGGCAACCGCGACGGTCTCGTTCTCGATGAGCCAGCCAACTTCCATACCAAGGAGGTGAGCAAGCTCTCTACCCTTGAGACTATCCTGAAGCCAGAAGTCCAGCCAGACCTCTACGGCCATGGCAACGATGAGGACACTCAGTATTATCACAAGGTTCGCATCAACTATTATCCTCCTCGCAACGACAACAAGGAGGGTTGGGACAACATCGACATCTTCGGCTGGATGGGTTATCCAATGCAGATCAAGATCAACTTCCTGTGCCGCGACTCTATCCTTGCCGCTCCATTGCTGCTCGACCTCTGTCTGTTGAGCGACCTTGCAGCCCGTGCCGGCCGTTACGGCATCCAGCGCTTCCTGAGCTTCTTCCTCAAGGCGCCAATGCACGATTATACCCAGGGTGAAGAGGCTGTGAACAACCTCTACCAGCAGTACACCATGCTGAAGAATGCCATCCGCGAAATGGGCGGTTATGAGGCAGACGAGGAAATCGACTAAAAATATTTCAGCCCCGATAAAGGACGGTAATGGTTGATTTCAAACAGACGAAGGTTGATTTCAGCAATACGCCCTGAAAGGGCAGAAGCTCCTAGCCCAGGGCATCGCCCTGGGTTGTAGGGAGTTATAAATATACGCCCTGTAAGGGCAAAAGCTTTAGAATATGGGTAATAAAGCTTTTGCCCTTACAGGGCGCCTTGCTGACTGCTGTTTATACCCAGGGCGTTGCCCTGGGCTAGGAGCTTTTGCCCTTACAGGGCGTGCGGGGCGAACTTACAAAACAGGGCGTACGGGGGCGAACTTACAAAATAGGGCGTGCGGGGCGAACTCGCTAAACTTGACAAACATTTAAATATTTATATATGACAAAGAAAGGTAAACATACCGTTTTATTTATTTGCCTCGGCAACATTTGCCGTTCGCCAGCCGGCGAGGGCATCATGAAGAGGCTGGTAGCGAAGGCTGGACTGGCAGATGAATTCGAAATCGATTCTGCCGGAATCGGAAACTGGCACGTAGGACAGTTGCCGGACAGCCGCATGAGGAAATGTGGCGCTGAGCATGGCTACAATTTCAACAGCCACGCCCGCCAGTTCCAGAAGTCAGATTTCGGAAGATTCGAAACCATCGTGGTGATGGATAATGAGAATTACCGTGCCATTACCTCCATGGCTTCCTGCCAGGCAGATAAGGACAAGGTGGTCAGGATGGCCGATTTCCTGACCTACCATCGCGAATACACCACCGTTCCCGACCCATATTATGGCGACATGGGCGATTTTGAACTGGTCATCACCCTATTGGAAGATGCCTGCCAGGGGTTACTGCAAAGCATCATCGAGTAAAAAAATACAACATATTAATCATACTATCATCTACAAAAAAAAGTCCTCCGGAAGTAAACATCGCATTACTTCCGAAGGATTTTTTTATGATAGCATTTCTAAAAATGATATTTTTTATGATAGCATTTTTTCAAATGATAGAATCATAAAACTATCGCTTTACGATTTCAATCTTCTCGCTTCCACGCTTGATGAAATTGAACGGCAGGAGTTTTACCTGCGTACTGTCGTTGTCGATTATATGTCGAGTTTGTGTAAGTATTTTTCCTTTCGCATCGCGAAGTATCAATCGGAACGGATAAGTGATTTTCTCATGATTCAAAAGTTTTTTATTCTATAATTCCAGCGCCGCTTCCTTCAGGTCAACAGCCTTTGCCTGGAGCTTACCCTTGCCCTTCAATACCACCACGCACTTGCCGAAGAACGCCTTGCGATGAGGGTCGGTAAAACGCTCCAGAGAGGTTTGGCAACCATTATCCGTACCCAGAATCTGAGCATCGGAAGAGAAGAAAATCTGGTTCTCGGCATTCGGACAGAGATTTCCGTCCTTATCCACCACATTCACTTCTACGAAGGTTGTAGGTTCTGCTGAGCCATAAGCCAGATTGCCCTGATAGGTCTTCTTCAAGACGATGTGATGAGGAGCACCCGCAGTCCTGATGGTCTGCTCGCCCACCAGCTTGCCGCCCTTTCTGGCCACCACCTTTACTTCGCCCGGCTGGAAGTCAACTCGCCACATCACGTGATATTCCGTACTCTTCCGGAAGGCTTCGCCCTCATTTTTCTCGCCATAAACGGTCTTCCTGCGAACACCCTGGCTCTTGCCGTTCACGAAGAGTTCACCTCGTCTGCGTTGTTGTAATAGCACCACATGTCGATGGTCTGTCCCGGAATCCAGTTCCAATGAGGGAAGAGATGAAGCACGTTCTTCTGCGTCCACTCACTCTGATACATAAAATAGCTGTCCTTTGGGAGACCTGCCAGGTCGATGATTCCAAAGTAGCTGCTTCGTGCCGGATAAGCATAAGGAGTAGGTTCGCCGATATAATCGAAACCGGTCCAGATAAACTGTCCGCCCACGAAATCATGATGTTTCACCACGTCCCATGTCTCCTCGTGCATGCTGCTCCATGAAGCATGCATGTTGTCATAGGCAGAGCACTTGAAGGAAGGGTCGCTGTAAGGCAGCCACCACTCCTTAGGAGCCGTATAGATACTGTCGCTCGGCATCATGTAAAAGCCGCGCGTCTGCAGGGCAGAGACACTCTCCGACATGATGAAAGGCTTGCCAGGGAAGTTCTTCGGAACATCCTTCACCCATTGATGATGGTAATTGAAACCAATCACGTCGATGGCTCCACTCTTGAAGAGATGGTTCTTCGGGTCGGGCTCATTACAGCCAGCCGTAACCGGACGCATTCCCCACGGATCATACTCCTTGACTATCTGGGCAAGATGCTGGGTAAGGAGCGAATTCACGCTCAGCTCATCGCTATGCGCCAGCGTAGAAGCATCATGACCTGCATTCAGAATGAGATTCGCCTGCTCCAGCGAAAGCGTATCTGCCGCAGCATCCGACCATTGCTCCAGCACCTCGTTGCCGATGCTCCACATGATGATGCTAGGATGATTGCGGTCGCGCTTCACCAAGTCAGAGAGGTCACGCCTGTGCCACTCATCAAAGAATCGGGCGTAGTCGCCATTCGATTTCTTGCGTCGCCACATGTCGAAACTCTCGTCCATGACGAGGATTCCCATCGAATCGCACATGTTGAGGAGTTCAGGAGCCGGAGGATTATGGCTGCTCCGGATGGCGTTCACGCCCATGTTGCGCAGGATGGTAAGCTTGCGATGCATCGCATCCTCGTTTACGGCAGCACCCAGACAGCCGAAATCATGATGCTCGCAGACTCCATTCAACTTGATATTCCTGCCATTGAGGAAAAATCCCTTCCTGGCATCAAACTTCACATCACGGAAACCTGTAGTGGTTGTGGCTACATCCACCACCTTTCCATTTAGAACCAGCTCACTCTTGACGGTATAGAGATATCCCTTTCCGATGTTCCAGAGATGCGGATTCTTCACCTGCAGTTTCTGTTCCTGATCACCTTTACTCTTTGCCACAATCTTTCCTGCAGCATCATAGATGGTGTTACGGACAGAGAGTTTCATCCTATTACCGGAAGCTGCAAAATCCGTCTTCACCCTGACATCACCCTGAGGAGTGGTAGAAACATACTGTCCCCACTGAGGAATGTAAGCCTTCTTCATGGTCTTGGTAAGCCAGACGTGGCGATAGATTCCGCAGCCCGAATACCATCGGCTGTTAGGCTGGTCGCTATTATCCACCTTCACGGCAATCACATTATCACCCTTCCTATTAATATAAGGTGTAAGGTCGTACTCGAAAGTACTGTAGCCGTAAGGACGGGTTCCGAGCTGATGGCCGTTGATGTAGACGGTAGAGTTCATGTAAACTCCATCGAAGGTAATGGTAAAGCGGTCGTACTTCTCATGAGGATTCAGGGAGAAATGCTTCCTGTACCATCCTATTCCGCCTGGCAGAGCGCCTCCGCTGGCTCCCGAAGGATTGCCTGGAGAGAAATCGCCCTCTATCGCCCAGTCATGAGGCAGATTCAGGCTTCGCCAATGGGCGTCAGCATAATCCGCTTTCCACATTCCTGCAGAATCAGCCAGAGTGAAAAGCCAGCCCTTATCAAAAGACAGATGTTCGCGGGCACTCATCGGAAAAGCGAAAAGCCCGCTCATCAAGGCTACGCTAAATATTGTTTTCTTATTCATTCTTTCCTATCAATATAAAAAATCCCACAGACTGCACGGATTTTCACAGATTCATCTTTCCTGAAAGAGAATTACAAATATCTGTGTAATCTGTGAAATCTGCGGGAGATTAGATTACTTCAATTTTACAGTTACTGCCCGTCCGGCATACTTCACCATCTTGCCCTTAGGAGCCTTGGCGAGGTTAACGCCCTGGTTGTTCTGGGCATTCACTAGAATCACATTGAAGCGACGCTTCTGCAGCATTCCGTCGAATGAACCCTTGCGAGCACCAATGGTCAGGGTCTTCTGGGCATCATTATACTTGAAGTCTATCATAGCATACTTGCCCTTCTCATAGTTGTAGTTGGTTCCCTCGTCCTCATAGAGCGTATAAGAACCGTCCTTGCCTGCATAGACATAGAGGTCGATGAGCTCAGCCTTCTTCTGGTCGCTCCACTCCATCTCAGGACCAACAGGAAGGATAGAACCCTCTGGCACGAAGACAGGAATCTTATCGAATGGCGCATCGGCTACGATGGTCTGACCACCTGCATAATGCTTGCCGGTATAGAAATCGTACCAGCCCTTCTGCTTAGGAAGATAAACATTACGGCTGTACTTCTGATACTCGCCTACAGGACAAGCCATCAGGGCAGGACCGAACATCCACTGGTCCTTGATGTCGTAAACATTATCATCGCCGTTGAAGTCCATCACCAATCCACGCATCATGGTGTAATCCTTGAAATGAACCATACCCGCCATACTGTAGAGGTAAGGCATCAGACGGTAACGGAGCTTGTCGTAAGCCACGATGGTCTTGTAAGCCGGATGATCGGCTGGCGCAATATTCCAGACCTCACGGGTAGGCCACTGGCCGTGGGTGCGATAGAGAGGCACGAAGCAGCCGAACTGGTTCCAGCGAGCCTGCAACTCGCGCCACTCCTTCAGGTCGGCATTCTCCTTACCGGTCTTGTCGAACTCCTGCTGGGCAGCCACGTAGCGGTTCTCTACGCAGAAACCACCCTGGTCCATTCCCCAGAAAGGAAGACCCGCCATAGAATAGTTCAAGCCGGCAGTCATCTGAGCACGCATGTCCTCCCAACGGGTAGCAATATCGCCCGACCAGGTAGCCGTGCTGTAGCGCTGCTCGCCTGCAAAGCCCGAACGGGTAAGGAGGAAGACACGCTGGTTAGGATTCACGCTACGCTGGCCATGATAGATGGCGTCAGCATTCACGATGCTGTAAGCGTTGAAATATTCTGTTGACGTACCGAGGGCAGTAGGACCGGAAAGGGCCTTGCGGTACCACATCGGAGTACAGTCGCGAACATTAGGCTCAGAAGCATCCATCCACCAGGCGTCGATTCCGAACTTATACTTGGTATAGAGATTCTCATCCATCTGGCGCCAGAACATCTTTCGTGCACCAGCATCATAAGCATCATAGAAAGAGCCGCGGAAGCCGAGCCAGTCATGAATATCGTCCTTGATAGCCTGATGATACATCCAGCCCTTGCTGTCGAGTTCCTTATAGTTCTTGACGGTATCGTAGAACTTAGGCCATACGGAAATCATGAAGCGGCCATTCATGGCGTGTACGCTGTCGAGCATCGCCTGAGGATTAGGATAACGGGCAGCCTCAAACTCATGGCTTCCCCATGAATCGAGCTTCCAGTAGTTCCAGTCCTGAACGATATTGTCTACAGGAATCTTCAGGTCGCGGAACTTCTTGAGGTTCTCCTCGATGTCCTTGCTGCTCTTATAGCGCTCACGGCTCTGCCAGAAACCGAGGGTCCACTTAGGATAGAGCGAAGCCTTGCCGGTAAGCGTACGGTAGCCCGAAATCACCTCGTCGAGGTTCTGACCGGCAATGAAGTAGTAATCCATGTCCGGAGACATTTCGCTCCAGATGCTCAGCTGGTTCTTCTCTGCCTCTGAACGAGGAGCAGCTACGCGAAGACCGCAGTAGGAAACGTCGCCATCTGGCTGCCACTCGATGCGGATAGGAGTCTTTACACCCTTCCTGATTGGAGTTTCAAACTTGAAGGAATTAGGATTCCAGGCTGTACGCCAACGCTCAGGCACAACCAGCTTGCCGTCGATATAAATCTTCATGTAGCCGGCATAGTAGAGGATAAACTGGTAGAAACTGTTGGTTGGAGCCTCCACATAACCCTCGTAAACCACCTTGGAACCATTCAGGGCAAAGCCCTTTGGCAGGTTCTGGATGCCGCCCTTGTCGGTCTTGTTGCAGATTTCAGAAGTCTCAGGCATCGCATATTCAAAGTAGATGCTGTCTTCGCCTCGAACAATCTTCTGTCCGTTCTTGTCCACGTAAGTACCAGTAAGCTGACCTTCCTTTCCGTCCTTGTCGTAAAGCTTGAAGGCACGGTTGAGCTGGAGATAATCTTCAGGATTACCCCAACGGCAATAAGAATAGGAATCCCAGAGAATACCGTAGTTCTTGTTGGAAATGACGAAAGGCACACTCACCTTCGTATTATACTGGAAGAGGTCTTCGTTCTTGCCCTTCATGTTGAGTTCCTCACTCTGATGCTGACCGAGACCATAGAAAGCCTCGTTGTCTGGAGAATCGAAGAGGGCTCTCCAAGACCATCCGTGCTTCTGAGATTCAGGAACCTTGGCGATGTCTACGCCAATCTCACGGTCAGGAACGGTAAAAGGCTTGAAAGTCTTACCACCCTGAGCCACCTCGTTGAGGAGCACATGATCCTTCAAATCATAGAATGTAATCTGACCGGTAGCCTCGTTCAATACGGCGCGCATGGCGGCTGTGGTAATGATGAGCTTTTCGCCCTGTTCCTCTACCTTATAATTAGCCTTGCCATTCTGAGGCACGATGATGAGACTCTGCTTGTCGCGAAATCCCTGCTCGGCAGTAGCCTGCACACGGATAATCTTATCGCTCACAACCTGGAGGCGAATCTGACTAGGACCAAAATTCTGGTGCTGTTTCAACTGAACGGTAAGATAGTTACCTTTCTGAATAAAGCCTGCTGCCTGGAGCCCTGAAGCGCTCATCAGCAAAACGGCTGAAATCAATAACGTCTTAGTTAGCTTCATACAATATTTTTAAACAAGTTTTTTTTAAAATG
>USQD01000075.1 GCA_900556795.1 uncultured Prevotella sp.
GTTGTCGCTTGCTGGTAAATATTGCAAGGAATTTCGGTTTTGTATAATATAAAGGCCGGGAATCCGTTATTATTATCGAAAATAAAAGTAATCAATAATAAAAGAAAGAATAGAAGAAACAATGCTCAAGATTGTTATGATCATGCTATGCGGAATAGGTACGGGGTATCTGCTTCGCAACAAGAAAATGAGTTTTATCGGCCGTATCATTACGTCGCTTATCTGGGTGCTCCTCTTCCTGCTCGGCATCGAGGTGGGAGCCAATCCACGTATTGTCAATGGGCTTCAAACCCTGGGACTCGAAGCCATCGTGCTCACGATAGCCGGAAGTCTGGGTAGTGCAATCTTTGCGTGGGCATTGTGGAGATATGTCTGCAGAAAGGAGGTTGGAAAATGAAAGGTAGTCTGATTATCGTTGGTTTCTTCGTGCTGGGCATCATCGTTGGATTGTGTGATGTGATTCCTGCCAGTTTCATGGCGAGTGATGTGAGCTATTATGCGCTCTGCTGCCTGATGTTCTGCGTGGGTATCAGTATCGGTTGCGATACTTCTGTATTGAAAAGTTTCAGAAAGGTGAATCCCCGACTGATGATGTTGCCGGTGATGACCATTCTCGGAACCCTGGCTGGATGTGCTGCTGCCTCTCTGCTTTTGGGACATCGCCTGCTCTCCGACTGTCTTGCCATCGGTTCGGGCTTCGGATACTACTCGCTGTCCAGTATCTTCATCACTCAGTATCGGGGTGCCGAGTTGGGAACCATAGCTCTGCTTGCCAACATCTGCCGTGAGATTCTTACCCTGCTGTGTGCGCCTCTGTTGGCGAAGTATTTCGGCAAGCTGGCGCCTATCAGCGTTGGTGGCGCCACCACGATGGATACCACGTTGCCTATCATCACCCGCTATTCGGGAGAGAGTTTCATTATCGTTTCCATCTTCCATGGCTTCTGTGTTGATTTCTCCGTACCTTTCTTGGTAACATTCTTCTGTTCTCTGTAATACAGTTTTGCCCATAGCGTTGTGCATTGGTTATGCTTCAAACGCTATGGGCCATTCTTTAGAAACCTTCCAGTTCGTAGTATTCGTCTTCCAGTTCGATGCTTTCTGAAGAGTTGCTGTCATCGAAATAGATGCCCGTATCGTTTTCCTTCTTCTCTTCCTTCTTGTTTGGAATAACGAGGGTTCCATCATCTTCCTTCTTCTCTTCCTTCTTGTTTGGAATAACGAAGGTTCCATCATCTTCCTTTTCCTTTGGTGAAGAAGGCATTATGATTTCTATTCCGTTATTGTCTTCAGTTGGAATCTCTTTTTTGTTTCCAGTTATGACTTCTTCATTGGTTTCCATTTTTTCCTGAGGAGGAGTAACAGCAGGAATCTCCAGAGTATTGATCTCTGTTGAAGGCGCTGCCTTTGATTTTTCTGATGATGTCTCTTCTGACGTCTCTTCCGCTGCAGAAGTAGGCTGTATAGGCTCGGTGAGCAATGGGAACTTGCTGATTTCCAGAGGGGCGAAATGTTTTGTGTAGAACTTTTCGTACTCCTCGTAGGTATGGCTGGTGCCAAGGAGTTTCAGGTTCTCTTCGCTGATTACATAGGCGTGTACCTTATCTAGCAAGCGCTTGATAGATGCCTGCTGGTATACAGCATTGGCATACTGTCGTGCTTCATCGTAATTGTTGAAACCGCTTATCTGCATGCGATGAAGCCCCTCTATTTCCTCAATGTTGATATCGAAGAAACGTGCCATGTAAGAGGTGAAGTTATACTTCGCCATCTCAAAGAGCAGCTGGTTCTCGTTGGTCTTGTCAGGATCGTATGCCAGCAGGAATATGAAGTTGGCGTTACGGTTGTCCGAGTAGCCTTTCTGCTTGGTAGAATCCTGGTCGTTGAGTTCCACGCTTCTCCGGGTCCATACTTCGCTCAGGTCGAACTTACCTACGTAGAGGCGTTTGCCGGCATCTACACCATTGATAATCATACCTGCCATCTCGCTGAGTCGGCCATTTGGGTATTTGTCTACCACTTCTTTAAGGTCAACCAGGCAGCTATCGATATTGCCATCATTCAGCTTGCTGAGACCTCCAATAAAGAGGAACTTGTCTCGGTTTGCTCCATCAGGGAAGCGGGTCTTGGATATTTCGGCATTGTCTATCACCTTATTATATTGTTCATCCTTGAAAGCCTGATAGGTATGTGTATAGAGAGAATCCTCGATATGGACGCCCATTATGGCATTTTCCTTATAGTACGGATTGGAGAGAAGGACGGTCCACTGACTTCCTGGGTAATCTGCCTTCAGCTTTTGCAGGTATGTTGCTGCCACATCAGTCTGATGCTCTCTGGAATAGAGCAGATACAGGTGATAATAAGCATCGTCAAGATGCTCATAATCAGGATAGTTGTTGACCAGTCTGAGCAGGGATTTCTTACCCAGTGCCAGATTGTCGAGCTTATCCTTGAAGATAACACCGGCATGATACAGACCGTCTTCCAACAGTCTGTTGCTTTCTGCCAGTTGTTCTGGAGTAAACGGAATTTGAGCCAGATAATACTCACGCTTATGTGGGTCATTGACGGCGCTGTCTGTGGTCTGCTTGAGTGAATCTTCGAGCACGGCTACCTGTGCCAGAGAATCTCTTTGCTGGGTGGTCATCTCTTCGGCTCCTTCTGCTGTAGCCACTACCGTTTTGTTGATGCGCTGCCAGTTGTCCACGTTCTCTCGCTTGCCCCAAAGTTTCTGGAATTGGGTCTTTCCCTGACTTACGGTCAGCGGCGAATAGAAATACCATTGTCCGTTGTTTGCATCATTATAGGTGTTCGTATTATTCTTTTTGGGGGTGTTGCTGGCGAAGTTGTTGCCGCTGTTTTGCTTCTGGACAGCTTCTGCCTCTTCCTCAGCTTTCTTGTTTTTTTCTTCTTTTTCCTTCTTTTTCAGCGCATCGATTACACGGTCGATGGCAGCATTGCGGTCTTTCCCGTTCATCTTGGCGAGTTGCTGCAACGAATCCTGCAACTGTATGGCATCGGTATAAGGTACCAGTTCATCAAGTACCTTGGAGCGGTCGGAGAGGAGTTGATAATCCTTTCTTTCCTTATCGAGCAATCCAATGGCTTCTCCATAGCATCTTCGTGCATCGGCAAATTTTTCCATTGTCCAGTACAAGTCTCCGAGATGTAGCAGCAAGACACCCTTTTCTATACCGTTTCGGGTGGCTTTCTGGTTACCTTTTTCGTATGCAGCGATGGCCTGCAGTGTATCTTTCTTGTTGAGATAGATGTTACCGATGGCATAATATACCTGGTCGAGATACTCTTTGTTATTATCCGAAGCCGCCATTCTCTTCAGCTTGCTGACCATCTTGCTGGCATTGTCTTTTGCCATGACTTCTGTCATGGAAATACGGGCATTGAAGGCTAGTTCGTAAGGAGGATTTAGGCGAATCACGTTCTTGAAGGCCTTATAGGCTTCTTTCTTGTTGCCGATGGATGCCTGCAACTGTCCCATCAGATACCATTCTCGTGCCTTCTGCTTGCGGCGCATCTCATGGCTTATTACCTTTTTGAGGTATGGAATAGCCTGCTCGGTGTTGCCGGTATGGATATAGTAATCGGCAAAGGTATAATCCCATTCTTTCTGGGCACGCCAGTGGATGGAATCGCGCTGCATGTTGCGTATCACGTCTTCTGCATCGTAATTCCAACCCTGTTCAATATAGCATTTGGCAAGCCAGGCTCTGGCTTTGCCATAAATGGCTGGTTGGGTAGCATAGAGGCGACTCATATATGAGAAGGTGGCTGCTGCCGCCTCGAAATCGCCTTTATGAAACTGCGAACGTCCCATCAGCATCCATGCCTTCCAAAGGAATGGATTATATTCCCTGCGGTTCAGCCATTCGATGTCTTTGGCTGTCTTGCGCCGGTTTTTGGTCCATTCCGGTTTTTGCTTGATGCTGTGCTGATGGATGGCTTTCTCGCATTTCTCTATGGCACGGTCGAAGTTGCTCTTGCCGATTTCACGACTGTTCTTGTTGCTTACGGTATAGAGTGGAAGCTGCTCAGTAAAGTTGTCTTTATTAGTCATTTCTTTTTCCAGTGAACCGTCAATATAGGCTAGGGTACCATTATAATAGGTGTTATACTTTGCCGTAAAGGATTGCCACCATCTGTTCTGCGCCGTATTCTTCTGCGTAGAACATCCGGTAAGGGTTATGGCTATCAGCAGGATGATGAAGCCTAATGTATTATGAAAAGTATTCTGTTGTTTCACCTTTTATATAGTAAAATGTATTTTTAAGAATTTCTGATCAGTTTGTATCCTTTGGCAAGGGCAAAAAGGATGATGCTGACGAAGATGATGGTGGCACCCGATGGCACATTGAGCAGATAGCTGGCGTATAAGCCTATCAGACAGTCTATCCATCCCAACAGGATGCTGACTGCTATCATGTTCTTATAGTTATATGTGAAGAGATTGGCTGTCATCTGCGGAATGGTAAGCAGGCTGATGGCGAGTACTATGCCCACCATTTTCAGCGTGGCTACGATGGTCATGGCGATGAGCGTCATCATCACGTATTCTATCGCTGTAACGGGCAGGTGCTGCGATCTGGCAAAGGTGCTGTCGAAAGCGATGTTCTGGATGGGGCGCAGCAGGCACATGAAAAGTAATGATACGATGAGGGTAAGGCCTCCAAGCAGCCATAAATCTGTACGGTCTATGGCGAGGATGCTGCCAAAGAGGAAGGAAGGCAGGTCGGGCATAAATCCTGGTGTCAGAAAGCAGCAGATGATGCCCACACTCATGCCGAGAGTCCAAAACATGGCGATGGCTGAATCTTTGCGCACATCTTTCTTCCTGGAAATCCATTGTACGCCAAAAGCGCTCAGTATGGCAAATGCCATGGCTGAGAAAATAGGATTGAAGCCTGCATATACACCGATTCCTATGCCTCCGAAAGAGGCATGGGTGATGCCACCGCTGATGAAAACCAGTCGGCGAGTTACGATGTAGGTTCCTATGAATCCGCAAAGAATGCTAGCCAAAAAAGCTCCTATGAGGGCATTCTGAAAAAATGTATATTGCAGTATATCCATTATAATCTATCAACTTAGTCTAACTTAAGAAACTGATGACTTCGTCCTTGAGCTGGTTAGGAAGGTTAATGCCCCGAAGGATGAGACTTCTGTTCCAGCCGGCAACTTCTTCTGGCTGCATCGTATAGAGCACCTCTGAGAATTCCTCTACTTCTTCATCGGTATAGGCATCGGCTTCCCGCCCTGCGAACCGGTCGAGGTCTTCGTCATCGTAGTATTCTATTTCCTTGGTAGCTGCTTCCATCATGCAGTCTTGTTCGCATTTGGAGTTTTCTCCATTGCAGGTGTTGCACGAAACACCTTCCTGCAATGGTTCCTCGTCTTCTCCCTTACGATGAGAGACGATACCGAAAAGGGCACTTATCAAGCCTAATGCCACAAGGGCTAAAATCAAGTATAGCATTTACTTTGAACTTTGAACTTTTAACATTGAACTTTATGATTAGCAAAGACCGTTGAATTCTTCACTTTTCACTCTTCATTCTTCACTTATCTCAAATCCCACCTTTTTGAGGTCTTCCCAGTATTGGGGATATGACTTGCTCACTACTTCAGGATTATTGATTTCAATCTGTGAAAACTTCAAGGCGAGAGGAGCGAATGCCATTGCCATGCGATGGTCTTCGTAGGTGTCGATAGGAGCGAATGATGGCTTGCAGGTCTCACCATCCCAGATGAGCGTATTGTCATTCTCATCACGAATCACATAGCCTACCTTCTTCAACTCTGTCTTTAAAGCTTCAATGCGGTCAGTTTCCTTAATTTTTAAGCTGGCAAGACCAGTAAACTTGAACTTGACATCAAGGGCGCAGCAGGCCACAACGATGGTTTGAGCCAGATCTGGTGACCCGGTAAAATCGTATTCGAATTTTGGCAACAGGCAGCGGTTTGCTTTCAGAGTTACATTGCTGAGCGTATCGCGGCTTTCGAATTCGCTCTTTACGCCCAACAGGCTGAAGATATATTTAACCACAGAATCGCCTTGCTTGGAACTGTCCATCAGACCTTCGAGTTTGATGAGAGAGTCTGGATTGCAGTTGAGAGCCATCATCTCATACCAGTATGAAGAGGCACTCCAGTCGTTTTCTATCTGATAAGGAGTGCTCTTGTAAGGCTGTGGCTTGACGGTGATGGTGTCCAGATCGGTCCATTCTGCATCAGCTCCAAATTCCTTCATCGTCCAGAGCGTCAGGTCGATGTATGGTCGGGATGCAATTTCTCCTGTCAGTTTCAGTTCCAAACCGTTCTTGAGGATAGGGCCAATCATGAGAAGGGCAGAAATGTATTGCGAACTGATATTGCCCACAATCTCCAGATGCCCACCGTCCAAAGATTTGCCTTTGATATGGAGCGGTGGATATCCTTCCTTCTTTTCGTAGGTGATGTCAGCACCCAGATAGCGCAGGGCATCTACGAGAATGCCGATAGGGCGGTTCTGCATGCGTTCTGTGCCTGTGATAGAGTGTTCGCCTTCTGTTGAAGCCAGATAAGCGGTCATAAATCGCATGGCTGTACCTGCTGCTTTGATATTGATAACCTCAGGCATATTCTTGAGGGCAGCAATAATCACCTCTGTATCGTCACAGTCGCTCAGGTTGTTGGGCTGGATATCACTTCCTGCCATCGCACTGATGACGAGCGCTCTATTGCTGATACTTTTAGATGCAGGCAGATTGATGCTTGCGTTGAGGTGGCTTGGAGCCTTAATTGTATATTTCATTGTTAATGCTATTCTTATTTGTTATGTTGAATCTGATTATTTGCCTCGGAAGGTTCTGGTCTGTATATCTTTCAACTTGATAGTTCTTCCCTTGGCCAGGATATTCGGAAGGTCGAATTCTTCTTCTGGTATCTCGTTCCAGGCTCTTGTGCTGGTTCTGGCTTTCTTTGGACCTGGGATGAGTGGGGAATAGTAAAGGACCTGTCTCATTCTATAGGCTTGATCGGGGGTAAATCGCATGCTGTAACAGATACTGTAGTCCATCAGATTGTCTGCCTGCCATTCTTTTCCTTTGGTATTGGTTCGCTTGGCAAGCTGCTTCACGGTGAACGCCGTGTCCTTATTGATCTTACGGGCTTCCTCCATATATTGGGTGAGCCATTTGCCATATGCTATTCTGTTGTAGCTAGGAGTATCTTCGCAATAGTCAGAATCATCATCGTCATCTGCTGCTTCTGATTTATCCTTTTTGCCAGCTTTCTCAGAGAATGTATGGAAAAGCCCCAGATAATGGCCTAATTCGTGAGCCAGTGTGGCATTTGGGTCGGCTGTATTATACTGATAATTCTGTTGATGTTTATCGGTTGTATATCTGGTTCCTTCATACTTTTTGTCTACATAGATGGCGTTGAGCGATACACAGTAAGGAAAGCTGCCTGGCTTGTTGAGCGGATAGTTCTTGCTGTTGGTCAAGCCTTCGATGTCTGGATAGCCAGCTACCTTGTAAGGGATATTGCTGATGCCCAATGTTACGGATGTGTGGTCGGTATTCTTGAATGAATAGACCATCACGTTGATGTAGTCGTTTTGGTTCCAGGAATATTTGGCATACGTCTTGCTGTTCATGAAGTCTTCACAGTCTATCGAGTCTTCATTGATCTTGATGTATTCTACGCCTGGTGTGCTCAGCTTCTTGCCGTTAGCATCTTTTTCGGCGAGTTCGAACAGCACATGAATGTTTTCGCTCTCAATGGTGTCAAGGCTGATGTTGTATACATTGCCCTGATATAGCTCGTTCACATTGCTCAGCAGTTCCTTGAGTCGGGTACTTGAGATGTATTGTTTCGGATTCTTGCTGTCTTTGTAAAATACATGAAATATCACTGGCAGATGGTAGTCATAGTCATCGCCTGTGATGATGTCGCTATCTCTGTCTTGTCCATTCGAAGAGATGGGAGAGTCACCGATAGTTATATCTGAGTCTCTGCAGGAGCCAAGTCCAAGGGCTGTCAATATGATGACGAATATAGTGAAATACTTCATACGCGTACCTTATTTATTATATATTTTCTGCAAAAGTACAAAATAAAAAGAACATAAGCTAGTAAACGGACGAAAAAGTTTATGTTTTTTTGAAAAAACTCTTTATCTGCTATTTCTAGAAGTGAAGGCTTGGTTTACAATG
>USQD01000076.1 GCA_900556795.1 uncultured Prevotella sp.
TTTTTTCAAGCAGAAGACGGCATACGAGATTCCGAAACGTGACTGGAGTTCAGACGTGTGCTCTTCCGATCTCACTATCCTCGACTTCTTCGCTGGCTCAGGCACCACTCTCCATGCAACGATGCAATTGAACTCAGAAGACGGCGGTCATCGCAAATGTATCTTAGTGACCAACAACGAGAATAACATCTGCGAGAAAGTAACTTACGAGAGAAACAAACGAGTCATTAATGGTTATACGAACCAGAAGGGTGAAGAAGTCCCTGGCTTGACTCACAATAATCTTCGTTATTATAAAACGGAGTTTGTGCCTCGTGACCAAAGCAGCAGTAAGAGTCATCGAGCATTGATGGCTTCTCTCGTTGACCTCCTCTGCATCAAGAACAATATCTATCAAGAGCAAGAAACATTTGGAGGCAAGAAATTTAAGAAGAACGTATTGCGCTATTTTAAGGATGAGGCTGGACAGATGCTTGTTGTCCTCGACGAGCGTGTAGTCAGTATTATCATTCCGATGATAGCTGAGGTTGCGACTAGGCAGAATCCTTTGAAGGTTTATGTTTATAGTGATGGCGCATACGCTTATGAGGACGAATTCCATAAAGTCATGCCTGTTATAGAACTGTGTGCCATGCCAGATGCTTTCTTGCAAGCTTTAGAAGGTGGAACGGATATTCTGCCAAAGCAAAAGTATAGTGAGGCTATGATGAAAGAGTTTCAGCAAAACGAGGCACTCGCCATGCAAAACGAGGAGGTTGTGAAAGAAGCTCTCAGCGATGACTATGATTATGTGTTGAAGGAGAAAGAAGATAATGTTACTAATGACATAATAGACTAAGGAGGTAACGAAGATGATAGAACTACGAGATTACCAGAAAAAGGCGGTGCGTGAACTGAAACAGAAGATGATTGACATGCTCAATGATTCTGAAGACCGTCAAAAGTTGATATTCAAGGCTCCAACAGGAGCAGGAAAGACGGTGATGGTGAGTACCTTGCTGGATGAGCTGACTCGTGACCTACCTATGAATGGGCAGTGCCGATATTCTCGTGTAGCATGGGTTTGGATTGCTCCAAACAAGTTGCATCAGCAGAGTTATCGCTCCATGCGCAATTTCTTTAGTGAACGAAGGTCGTTGCGTCCTGTTATGTTTGATGAGTGTGATCATGTGGATGGTCTGCATCCTGGCGATGTACTCTTTTTAAACTGGGAGAGCATCAATAAGGATAATGCCGTTATGATACGTGACAATGAGCAGAACCGCACGCTCTACGAACTGATACGGAAGACCAAGATAGAGCAGCATCTGCCAGTGGTGGTTATCATAGACGAGGAACACATGTTTGCCGGACGTAATGCCAAGAAAAGCGAGATGGTATTGCAAGCTATCCAGCCACACATAGAACTTCGTGTATCAGCAACGCCAGTCACCCAAAGCTATCATGCAGTTCTTGTGAAACGCCAAGATGTAATCAATGAAGAGATGATTAAGAAGGGCATAGAACTGAATCCGAATGTAAGGAGCAGTAAGGAACAGTCGGAGCTGACGGTGAACCAGCGTCTCTTGAAGAAGGCTCTCGAAAAGCGAAAGGAACTGGCTGAGGCTTACAAGGAATATGGCATCAATCCGTTGTTGCTCATTCAGTTGCCTAACGATAGCAGCGAATCTATGTCGTCGAAGGACAAGACCATCGCCGAGGAGATGCAAGCCTACTTAGAACAGGTTTGCGACATAAGCGTGGCAAATGGCAGGTTGGCTGTATGGCTATCAAAAGATAAATCGCCCAATCTTCAGAATATCACTCATTCTGATGATATTACCGAGGTGTTGCTGTTCAAGCAGGCCATAGCCTTGGGATGGGATTGTCCTCGTGCATCCGTCCTTCTGATATTCAGAGAATTGCAGAGCATGACTTTTACCACTCAGACCGTGGGACGAATACTCCGAATGCCAGAGCAGCATTTTTATAAGAACGACATTCTGAACTACGGTTATGTTTATACCGACCTTGCGGCAGACATGATTAATATTGTGGGAGATGACATGAACTATATCAGCACCCTCTACGCCAATCGCAAGAAAGACTTGCCGAACATCACGCTCCGTTCCTATTATACGGATAAGCATGGGGCAACAAGAAACCGCTTGGGCTCCCAGTTCCGCAGCATCTTCTATAAGACGATGGAACGGGAATGGGAACAAAACCCGTTGTTGCTCTTCTCTGCAGAAGATTTCTTTGAGGATGATGGTGAGGCTGAGGATGCTGACGAGACGAAAAAAAAGGAGGCAGACATGGATGCCAAAATCAAGTTGAATCGCTACAATGCCAAGCGACATGGCGTGCAGACCGATGTATCAAGAATCTTGGTGGCAATCCCGAAGGATACCCCATTGACGGGTGATTCGGGCATTGTGGAGATAACAGACAAGGCAAGGCTGGCTCTGAATGCATCAGAATTGCAAAATCTCTTTACGCTGTTCTGCCGTAAGAATGTGGGTGGTTTCTCCAAATTTGACAGTACGCCCGTCTTGCAAGGAGCCATCGAGAGTGCCTTGGAGGAATACCTGCAAGTCTTTTCGATGGATGTGCCTAAGGTGGTGCTCTATCATCAGAACCGTCCGCGCTTCGAGGAATTGATACGCAAGGCGTTGGTTACCTACGAGGCTACGCTGAAGAGAAATGCCAAGGAGGTGTCGATGGAATATCTGCAGTCTGTATGGCAAGTTCCGGAGACTCGTCTCTATAATGCGGCAATGGTGAAAACCACGGAAGGCGAAATCTTCAACCATGCCTTGTATCCTTATTTTGAGCAGATTACGGCATCGAGACCCGAGCAAGAATTTGCACGTTGGTTGGATGACAAGATGGAATATGTGGAGTGGTGGTACAAGAATGGAGACGAGGGAAAACAGCATTTCTCCGTGCCTTATACGGATTCAGGGAGTAGAAAACGTTGTTTCTATGTGGATTTCATCGTCAGATTGAAGTCGGGTACCATCTGTCTCTTCGACACCAAAACCAAGGGCAGCGATGCGGATGCGCCAGAAAAGAACAATGCCCTCTTGGATTACATCTCCAGTTATCAATCTACAGGCAAGAAGATTGTGGGTGGCGTGCTCATCAAAGACGAGGGCACGAGCAACTGGTATTATCCTGGAGGCGTTATCGAGAACACTGACAATATAGATGGGTGGTCGGCATTGCATCTGGAAGCCCTATAATATAATAAGGTAATCATATATAATAAGGTATGAAGAAAAGCTTGGACAGAACATTCCTGAACTATGGAATCAGGCAGGAAGACATGCAACTCATAGAGAGTGCATGCCAATCGGAGGGTATAGATGCGGAATGGCTCAAGGATTATATCCTCAAGCCTTTCCATGAAGAGCGTAATAACCAGAATGAGTCAAGTCTTGAGGAAAAGAAGGTGACGAAAATACTCAAGAAGGCTCTCAAAGAAATTAAGAAGTAATGAAACTGAAGCGTATCTACATAGAGAATTATAAGACCTACAGAAAGTTGGACTTAAACTTAGAGGTAACGAGCGACCGTCCCATCATCTTGATAGGTGGTGCCAATGGTTGTGGAAAAACTACGCTCTTCGATGCCATCTATTCTGCACTCTATGGTTTGAAGATATCCAACAAACGACAGTTTGAGGAAATCTTCAATTCGGGGGTAAAGAACGAGAGCGGTATAGAAGGAAAGACCATCATGCTGGAGATTACTTTCTCTGGGATGGTTTTGGGGCAAGAAACGCCTTATCGGTTGTGTCGTGCCTATCGGTTTGTGGATGGCAAGATACAGGAGAGCAACGTGCTCAATATGAATGGTAACAGTTATCCTTACGGTTCAGGTTCCACAGCTATCCAACGTAGCAACAATGAAGCGATAGTCAATAAGATTATCTCTGCCAATCTGCCTGCTGAATTGAGCAACTATTTCCTCTTTGATGCTATGAAGACTTCCGACCTCGTGAAGGAAGAACAAATCAACAAGCTCATCATGAAGAACATCAATTCGGTGATGGGTTTCAATAAATACACTCAGTTGCAAAATGCAGCCTCGGCTTATCTTGATGAGAAGAAGGCGGAACGCTTGGAGAACGAAAACCTGCGTGCCGAATACTTGAAACTGACCAAACAGAAGGTGGAGATGGAAAGGGATGTGGCAAGTCTGATCGATGCCTATAACCAGGCATTGAACTATGCCAATGATCATAAGCTGCAGTATGAGCAACTGAAGGAGGGACGGAACTCGGATGATGTGATTCGTGACAAAATGCGCCAGATAGAGGAGAGCATCAACAGTTACTATCAGAAGGAGAAGGAATACAGACAGGATGCCGAGGCTATCTCCAAAGATTTAGAGTGGAAAGTAATCATGCCAAAGGTTGCCAATAGCATTAGTACCGAGGTGGAACTTATTCTGAACGAGAAGGAGGTGGTGGCTTCTGCAAGGGGTAATATCCTCAATGACCAACAGATAGAAAAGGTTACCCAGGATGTAATACGATTGCTTAAGGAGAAATACCCGCAGGTAGGCGAGGTTTCTATTGCCGAGATTATTAAAGAAATCAAATGTGAGCAAGACAACAGCGATGATTATAATGATAAATATGGTTTTCTGAGTGATGCTGATGTCAATGTGTTGAGAAACCTGGTTCAGCAATCATATTCCAATCCTTATCTTTCGCTGGATGAGAGACGTGAAAGCTTAAACTTAGAGTTGGCGGATATTCCAAAGAAACAGGAACAATTGGAAGAATATAAACGCGCCTTGACTGGTCACGATTACAGCATCATCGAACTCTATGAAAAAAATGACAGGAAGATAGAGGAATTGAAGGCAAAAATCGTGGAACAGAAGAATGCTATCAAGGAAATGGAGAGGAAGATTTCTACTTACGATTATGATATGCCACAAGTGCCAGATCCTCAGTATGATATGTTATGCAAACTGCCAGGTTTCTTCAAGTCGCTTTCCTGTAAGTTACTCAAGTCGAAGAAGGCAAGTATCGAGCGTATGATGAAGGAGCAGTTGAACATCAACTTGGTGATTTATGCTGGTTACATCGGTAGGGTAGAGCTTTCGGCAGATGATTCGGAGGAAATCTCGTTCAAGATATTCCACAAGAATGGTAATGAAATTTATCTGAGTCAGCTGAATGCTGGTGCCAAGCAAACTGTGATGCAGGTGTTACTGAAAGTCCTGTATGAACTGGGTGATTACGACCCTCCTGTAATGATAGATACTGTAATGGGTGTTCTTGACAAGGAGAGTCGTGAAGTTATCATCAACCGTTATTTCCCGGATTTGGCTCATCAAACCATCCTGTTAAGTACTGATACGGAAATAACAACAGAGACTGATTTCAAGAAGATAGTGGCTTATGTGGCAAGAACTTATACTTTGCATAGAGACCAGGAAAGGCAGTGTACTACTGTCAGCGATGATTACTTTGGATTACAAACTTACGAATTCTAGTAGAAATGAATGTACAAGATATAAAACTTGAGGGAATGAGAATTCTGGAAGGAACTCATGATTTGCTTGAAGAAGTGAAATATGCTATCGAGCAGAAACTGAACCTTTCGGATTACTCAGATATGGTTCGCCCTGTAGTATTGAACTTTACTACGGTTATGCGAATCTGTCTTCTTGTTGGATTGAGCGATAAGACACCAAGAAGTAAGTCAAAGGTAGAGGAACTTCAAACCTCAGCTGGTATGCAGCCATTGGGTGGTTCTTTCTTCACCAAGTCAAATATAAAGGAGGTCTTCGTGGCTCTTATCAAGATGCGTTATAGTGATATTGATGCCGACTGGCAGAATTCTACTTTTCTGAGCAAGGTGCTTTTTAGCGAAATGATGAGGGGTAAGAGTATCTTGATGGAAGAAGGAGGTATTGATGAATGGCTGCACTTCTCTCCGTTGAGAGGTGGAAAGTCGTTGATGGATATTCCTGAGTTGAATCTTTATATCGGTCAGTATGAGGATGGAATGGATGCGGCTTTAGACATCAACAGTACTGCTATTTCAAATACACAGATATTGATAGCAGGAACTACTGGTTCGGGTAAGTCAAACTTATTAGCTGTCCTCATCAATCAAATCAGAATGGCATCGGCTGATACCTACTATCCTGTCAACTTTCTCTTGTTCGATTACAAGGGGGAGTTCTCTGATCCAGTCCATGCCGATTGGCTGTCGAAGTTTGAGACCGATTCCTCTGCCATCTTGAATCCGATGGAGAAGCCTTTGCCGTTTACTCCGTTCAAGGACTTTACTGGCAGACCTGTCAATGAAATCCACCTGTATTCCACGACCTTGGCAAATGCCATCTGTGCTATATCTTCCGCTAAGATTGGTGCTTTGATGGATAACAGACTGAGCGAAGCTATCATCAATGCCTACAAGGCGAAGAACCAGAAACCAATCACCTTTCAGGAAGTTTTTGATCATTATACGATGTTGATGCCCGAGAAGAAACAGGGTGATATGGATAGTGTAAAATCAGTCTTAAACCAGTTGATTCTGAATAATATTTTTGCAGAGGAAGACAAGGTAGATTTGGTGAAAGGTTGTTATATTATCAACTTAGGAAAGTTTGACAAGGAAGGTATCATGGCAAAGGCTATCGTATATTTCGTGACATCGAAGTTGAACAATATCTATGAGCAACTGCCTCCACAGGCAAAGAATGAGGACAGGGTGGAACTACGCCATTTCACCATCATCGATGAGGCTCACTATATGCTTGGTTTCGAAAACAAGCCTTTACAGAACTTGATAGCTGTGGGTAGAAACAAGGGTATGAGCATCATCCTTGCTACACAGAATATGGATTCGTTTAAGAAAGCCTCTTTTGATTTCTATGCCAATGCCCAATATCCTCTCATTATGAAGCAACAGCAACAGAATGATGGAGTGTTGAAAGATTTGTTTGGTGTGAGTGGTATGGCTCTGCAGGAGCTGAAGCAAGCTATTGCTGGTTTGCAGAAGGGTGAACTGATAACCAAGGATACTCAGGCTATGACCCTCGGCATCGGCAAACATTGGAAGAAAATTAAGGTTACTCATCTTATTTGATAATGGATAAAGATATAGACTATTATCTGGGTGCTTTTGAAAAGATGAAAAGGGCGCTTATGCGGGGCGTAAAAGCTCCGCATAAGCCTCTTTTGCTCTTGGCTATTTTAAATCTCTGCCAGCGGGGGTTCATAAAAGATAATCATATCGTTCTTTCAAGTGAGTTGGTTGGGGAGTTTAAAAGGTTATGGAGATTGTATATTGGTGAACAGAATACGGGTGGTAGTATTTATGTTGCAGAGGGATTGGCTATGGATATTCCTCATAGTTATCCTTTTAAATGTAGCATAGAGAATCCCTATTATCATTTGCAGCATGAACCCTTTTGGCGATTGGTAAAAAATGAGAAAGGCAAAGAAAGGAAATTTTATTCTAGCTTAAAGTCTTTGCGTGATGGTTTTGCTTATGCAGAAATAGACCAGGAATTATATGATTTAATGGTTAATAGAGAGTCTGCTGTAATACTGGAGTGTAAGCTTCGGAAACTCGTATAAACTAATCCCGAAGTATTTATGAATGCTTGCCAGGAGTAAAAATATGATATGAAGCTTTTGCCCTTGCAGGGCGCATTGCTGACTGCGAGTGTACCCAGGGCGCTGCCCTGGGCTAAGAGCTTTTGGGCTTTCAGCCCGTTCCTGAACCACCTGCAAAGTTCTATTTTATGTTCGACCTTTCGAGTATTGTGCGCATAGCATGATAGCGAGGATCTTTTTTGATGTCTCGCTTGGGACTAATATCATATTTGTGCTCTGTTTCGTCTGCCATTTCTTGGAAACGACGAGCCGCCTCACCATAGAGTGTTGGTATTGCTTTTATTGGATAAGCCATAATCCTTCTGCCTTTAATTCTTCTATAAATTCTTCAAAATCTGTAGCCTTGCCTGTCCTTTCGTACTCCGCTTCAATGGCTTCAATCCTAGCCACGGCTTCTTTTTCATTAGCCGGATGCCAGCCAACAGGAATCGGCTGCTCTTCTGGCAATGTATATCTTTTCTCTTTCATAAGCTCTTTCCTTTATAGTTTTCTTTTGAATTGTCTAATCAGATATCTAGGGCTTCTTCTCATATCCCATAA
>USQD01000077.1 GCA_900556795.1 uncultured Prevotella sp.
ATTTCGAGCATATTCGACTATATTTCTAATAAAATATTCGCTTTTCACATTTTTTTATCGTATAAATCTTGATTTTTTGGCTACTTTTATATATCTTTGCGTCAAAATTAATAACATTCTAACTAATTTTAAAGAATAACATGACTGAAAATGCAATGAAACCGTATGTTATCGGATTAGACCTCGGTGGTACTAACTCTGTTTTCGGCATCGTAGATGCACGTGGAGAAATCAAAGCTACAACAGCTATTAAAACTGGGGGCTATGATAATGTAGACGACTATGTAAAGGCTGCAACAGAGGCGCTCATACCTGTAATCGATACCGTTGGTGGTCTCGATAAGATTAAGGCTATGGGTATCGGTGCACCTAATGGCAATTATTATAAGGGAACTATCGAATTTGCTCCAAACCTGCCTTGGGCTCATGATGGCGTTGTGCCATTGGCTGATCTCTTCAGCAAGGCTCTCGGTGGCATTCCTGTTGCTTTAACCAATGATGCCAACGCTGCTGCTCTCGGCGAGATGACTTATGGCGTGGCTCGCGGTATGAAGAACTTCATCGATATCACGCTCGGTACTGGTGTGGGTTCTGGTATCGTCATCAACGGTCAGATGGTTTACGGAAGCGATGGTTTCGCAGGTGAATTAGGTCACGTAATCATGGTTCCTGGTGAGGAAGGTCGTCCATGTGGCTGCGGCCGCAAGGGTTGTCTGGAGGCATACTGCTCTGCTACCGGTGTAGCTCGCACTGCCCGTGAATTCCTTCAGAAGACTGATGAGCCTTCATTGCTCCGCGATATGAAGCCAGAAGATATTACTTCATACGACGTAAGTGTGGCTGCAGGCAAGGGTGATGCTTTGGCTAAGAGCATCTACGACTTCACCGGCAAGATGCTGGGTGAGGCTTGTGCTAACTTCGCAGCATTCTCTGCTCCTGAGGCATTCGTATTCTTCGGTGGTCTGACCAAGGCTGGCGATCTCCTGATGAAGCCTGTAAAGGAAGCTTACGACAAGACCGTATTGAAGATTTACAAGGGCAAGGCTAAGTTCCTTGTTTCTACCCTCGATGGTAGTTCAGCTGCTGTACTAGGTGCAAGCGCTGTGGGTTGGGAATTGTAGAATTTTATAATATAACACTTAAGTCATCATCTATTTTTAAGATGGAAAAAGCTTGGCACTCGTGAGAGCGTCAAGCTTTTTACTTTTTTATATATCCTACTAGTCAAACAACCAGTTCTTGACAATGGTCTTTCCTTCTGGTGTCAACACGCTCTCAGGATGGAACTGAATGCCGTGAATATCATAATTCTTATGCTTCAATCCCATGATACAACCATCATCACTCACGGCAGTTACATCCAGACACTCAGGAAAACCTGTACGGTCTACTACCCACGAATGGTATCTGCCAATCTCTATTCGTTTATCCATACCACGGAAAATCGGGTCGTTGCCGAACTGAGTACAGGGTGTTGCCACACCATGATAAACCTCAGAGAGATTTGTCAGTTTGGCGCCAAATGCTTCACCAATAGCCTGATGCCCCAGGCAGACACCCAACATTGGTTTGATGCCCGCATATTTTTTAATAACATCCATCAGAAGACCAGCCTCAGAAGGAATACCCGGCCCCGGACTCAATATAATCTTATCGAATGGCTCCAGTTCCCGCAACTGGAACTGGTCATTGCGATAAACCGTAACTTCTACCCCCAACTCCTTCACCAGATGTGCCAGGTTATAGGTAAAGGAATCGTAATTATCTATGATTACTACTTTCATCTTATTATTGATTATTTTATTGATTAGTGATTGCTTTATCTGTGAATAAGTGAGAGATATCACTCATAACTAATCACTATTCAAAGTTCTTCTGCTATATGAATCGCCTTGGTTAATGCCCCTAACTTATTATTACATTCTTCCAGTTCATACTGGTCGTTACTCTTCGCCACTACTCCACTTCCTGCCTGGAACCAGAGTTCGCCGTTGCGGCTGATAAAAGTTCGGATTACTATTGCCTGGTTCAAATCGCCATTCAGACCGATAAAACCAATGCATCCACCGTAGGCTCCACGATTGTGAGGTTCCAACTCTGAAATAATCTGCATCGCTCTTACCTTTGGTACACCACTCAAAGTACCGGCAGGGAAGGTATCGATAAACTCCTTGATATGGTCGGCATCCTTTTCCAGGATTCCACTCACTCGGCTCACCAGATGAATCACATGACTATAAAACTGCATATCCTTATAGAAATCAACCTTTACACCATGGCAGTTTCGGCTCAGATCGTTGCGCGCTAAATCTACCAGCATCACATGCTCGGCATTCTCCTTCGGGTCATTGCGGAGGAACTCGGCTGCTTTTCTATCCTGCTCCATATCGCCCGTACGCTTAGTTGTTCCGGCAATAGGGTCGATAAACGCTTTATCGCCCACAATGCGGTTGTGGGTTTCAGGAGAAGATCCGAAGATACGGAATCCGCCAAAATCGAAATAGAAAAGATATGGAGAAGGGTTGATGCTGCGCAGGGCACGATAGAGCTTAAAGTCATCACCCTCATATTTCTGTATAAAACGACGGCTCACCACAATTTGGAAAACATCGCCTCGCAGACAGTGCTGGATGCATTTGCAGATGTTCTCCTTATGCTCCTCATCGGTAAGTGTAGAAAATGTTTCGCCCACCGG
Organism: uncultured Prevotella sp.; assembly: GCA_900556795.1. GTDB lineage: Bacteria > Bacteroidota > Bacteroidia > Bacteroidales > Bacteroidaceae > Prevotella. The sequence continues at coordinate 2,696 of USQD01000077.1, forward strand.
ATGGAAATCATAAGGCTTCACATTCGCTTTATTCACGGCCTTGAGCAGGGCTTCGAGCTCGGCTTCACCTGCAGCATTCTGAGCCTGTTGGTCTGCGGCATCCGGAACAACCTTGCCTTCTGCATAGTTTTCGCTCAACGCAATCAGCTCCATCGTATTATTGAAATGGTCGAAAACAATAATGTCCTTATACATAATATAGTAGATATCCGGAGCATCATTCTTCTCCATCGTAGTATCTTTTACCGGAATATTCTCGAAATATCTCACAGCATTGAAGGTGGTGAAACCATACAAGCCACAGAAGTTCTTGCTCTCGCCTTCTACATGAAAGCTCTTGATGAAATCATTGATTGACTTGGAGATGGCGAGTTTGCACTGCTCACCCTTTCCCTCGCCGAAAGCTGGTAGCGTTTCTTTCTCTACGCTGCCATCAGGATAGCTCTTAATCACCTCACCATGACTCACGGCAATGCTAGCCAGCGGATGAACACCGATAAATGATCGAGAGTTCTCGGAACCATGATAGTCAGAACTCTCCATCAGAGCCGACTGGGGATAAATATCTCTCAATCGCATATAGACTCCCACCGGCGTATAGAGGTCAGCAAGAATCTTGCGGGTTACTGTCTTATAATTAAACTTTGCCATTTTTCTCTTATTGATTAAAAACGATAAAAACCGAGACTTTAAAAATTGCCATATTCTCCTGCCATTTCCTTATGGCTCAAATAGGTCTCCACGTCCTTGTCACCACGACCGGAAACGGTCAGAACTACGACATCATCCTTCTTGAACTTCATTTTCTTCAAGGCTGCCACAGCGTGTGCACTCTCGATGGCAGGAATGATTCCCTCCATACGGGTTAACTCATAACCGGCATAGATAGCCTCATCATCCTTGATGGCAAGCACATGACTTCTGCCACGGGTGGCAAGGTCGGCGTGCATCGGACCAATGCCTGGATAATCCAATCCGGCACTGATAGTGAAAGCCTCCTCAATCTGTCCATCTTCTGTCTGCATCACCAAGGTGCGGGCGCCATGAATGATTCCTTCTGTTCCGCAATGCATGGTGGCAGCAGTATAATTGGTATCAATGCCATGTCCGGCAGCCTCAGCCAGATAAATCTGAACACGGTCGTCGTCGATGTAATGATAGATAGTACCGGCTGCATTACTTCCACCACCCACGCAAGCGATGAGATAATCAGGATAATCGCGACCGATCTTCTCCTCCAACTGCCATTTCAATTCTTCGCTGATTACGCTCTGCATCTTTGCCACGATGTCAGGATAAGGATGAGGTCCCATGGTAGAACCCACAATATAGAAGGTATCCTGTGGATGACAGCACCAGTCGCGAATGGCCTCAGAGCAGGCATCGCTCAGGGTCATATTGCCGGTGCGAACCGGGTTTACCTTGGCGCCCAACATCTTCATACGTTCTACGTTGGTATGCTGGCGCTCCACATCGGTGGCACCCATGAAGATTTCGCACTTCATATCCATCAGGGCACAGACGGTGGCTGTGGCAACGCCATGCTGTCCGGCACCCGTTTCGGCGATGATACGGGTCTTGCCCATCTTCTTGGCCATCAGGATCTGTCCGATGGTGTTATTGATTTTGTGTGCACCGGTATGATTCAGGTCCTCACGCTTCAGATAAAGCTGGCAGCCATACTTCTCGCTCATGCGCTTGGCATAATAAAGAGGTGAAGGACGCCCCACATAATCTTTCAACAGAGCATAGTACTCTTTCTTGAACTCCTCACTCTCGATGATAGGCTTGTAAGCCTGCTGCAATTCTGTTACACACTTATATAATATTTCAGGAACGTAAGCTCCTCCGAATTTTCCAAAAAATCCTTTATCGTCAACTTGATACATCTTTCCTATATAATTAAATTGTTGAACTATTTTTTCAATGCTTCGAAAAGCAGGTCGAGTGCCTGGTCCGGATTGCCAACTTCATTGAGCAAAGTCACGAACTTGCTACCAATGATGGCACCAGCAGCATTATCCAGCGCACTGGTAAGCGTCTGCTTGTTGCTGATTCCGAAACCAATCATACGAGGGTTTCGGAGATTCATACTGTTAATATGATTGAAGTAAGCAAGCTTGGCGTCACCAAAGTTGCTCTGTGCACCCGTGATACTGGCAGAGCTGACCATGTAAATAAAGCCATCGGTATGCTCATCGATGAAGCGGATGCGCTCCTCACTGGTTTCCGGTGTAATCATCATGATGACACGAATATCATACTTGTCGGCGATAGGTTTTACCACCTTGAGATAATCATCGAAAGGAAGGTCGGGGATGATGGTTCCGCTCACTCCGCTCTCTACACAGCTCTTGAAGAACTCCTCGATGCCATAGTGCATGATGGGGTTGAGATAGCCCATGAGAACCAGCGGAAGATTGACTTCATCCTTGATGGCTTTGAGCTGACCGAAGAGGGTCTTTACGGTCATGCCGTTTTTCAGCGCCTTGGTTCCTGCGCTCTGGATAACGGGTCCATCTGCCAATGGATCGCTGAAAGGGATACCTACCTCAATCATGTCGATACCCTTGCGTTCCATCGCCTTAATTACATCACCGGTACCTTCTAAGGTTGGGCATCCGGCGCAGAAATACAAGCTCAAAAGCTTGCGGTCTTTATTGTTTGCAAATAATGCATTTATCTTGTTCATCTTGTTTTGTTTTTTATATATGTAGGGAGAAGGAGTTCATACAGAATTAACCTTTACCTTACTTCACTCCTACTACTTTTTTATTTCGTTTAAGAATTTATTGAGCTTCTCCACATCCTTTACCCCCGGTTCTATCTCAAACCTAGAGTTGAGGTCAATACCTACGCATTGAGAATGATGAAAAGTCCGAATGCGAAAAGCATCCTCTGGGCCAATGCCACCACTCAACAGGAATGGAACATCGCCATCATATTCATCCAGAATCTGCCAATCAAACTGCTGACCACTTCCACCCACCGTTTTGCATTTGGTGTCGAAAAGGAAATAGTCAACAGCGCCTACATACTCCTTATATTTCTGAATGTCCCCAGCATTGGAAACACTGATGGCTTTAATGATTTTTATATCCCCGTTTGCTTCACGCAGCTGTTCGCAAAGTTCTCTACTCTCATTTCCATGCATCTGCACAGCATTCAGAGAGAACGAATGAATCTTATCCAATATCTCAGGGATGGAATCATTCACGAAAACTCCCACTCGGCAAACCTTCCGGTCTGCATCAGAACGAGCCAGCACATAGCTAACATATCGTGGAGACTTAGGATAAAAAATGAATCCCATCATGTCTACGCCGAGTTGCGCAACCTGCTCTATATTCTTAGGTTCACGCATTCCACAAACCTTTACTAACATTATATTATTTATATTCTAAATCTTTTGCCCTTACAGGACGCATTGCTAACGGTTATCTATACCCAGGCGTTGCCTTGTACTAAGAGCTTCTGCCCTTTCAAGACGCAAAGTACAAAAACTTGCAAAAATCCTATAACTTAAAAATGAATTCAGCAAGCGCAGCGCCCGGGTCAGTCTGCTTCATGAACTGTTCACCCATCAGGAAGCCACGGAAACTGCCCTCTTCTCTTAATCGACGAACGGTCAGCGGATTGGAGATTCCACTCTCACTCACCCTGCACACATCCTTCGGAAGTTTCTCTGCCAAGCGGAAACTATTTTCCACATCCGTAACGAAGGTACCCAGATTGCGATTATTGATACCATACATATCCGGCTCCAACTCAGCATATTCGAAGTCACGCTCGTTATGCATCTCCAGCAGCACCTCCATCCCCAACTGGTGCGCCATGTTCATCAATCTTTTACACTCCCCTTTACTCAGGCAAGCCGCAATAAGCAACACGGCAGAAGCACCACAATATCTAGCTTGTAAGAGCTGATATTCTTCGATGACGAAGTTCTTATATAATATAGGTATAGAAACACCCACATGTCGAGCCTCCTGAATATACTCATCATAACCACCGAAGTAATCGATATCGGTAAGAATACTCAGCGCAGAAGCTCCATTCTTCTGATAACTCAAAGGAATGATGCTAGCCTTTCCTTCTTCCTTGATCCACCCCTTACTTGGCGATTTGCGTTTAAACTCAGCAATAATTCCTGTATCAGAATTCATCAGTACTTTCTTCATGCTTCCTCCCATCACCTTCCCCTCGTTTTCCTGCATCTTCTGCTCGGTGAGGCTTATCATCTGGCGAGGCTGGATAAAGCGCTTGCGCTGCTCTATCTCTATCCTTTTATGAGCAACTATTTCCTCTAAAACATCTGTCATTTTTTACCTTTTTTACCTTTATCTGTTTATCTCCACGAACTTCTTGAAGGTAGCTAGTGCCTTACCGGAGTCGATGCTTTCTCTAGCTATCTCCACGCATTCCCCGATACTCTTCTGTCCCTTCTCCATCACCTGGATTCCGAAGGCAGCATTAGCCAGAACGATGTTCTTCTGAGCAGGAAGTGCGCGGTTTTCAAGTACAGCATCAAAGATATCCTTAGCCTCTTCTTCAGTAGCTCCACCTCTTACCTCTTCCGGTTTAGCCAACTCAAAGCCGAGTTCCTGTGGCTTGAAAATCTTTTCATAGTTGTTGGTAGTTACCTTGAAATCGCTGGTCAAAGAAATCTCATCATAACCGTCAATACTGTTCACGATTCCGTAATCTATACCAATCTTCTGATAAACCTGATTGTAGAGGCGCATCTGATCCAGATTGGCAACACCCAGGAGCTGACACTTAGGCTGACTAGGATTAACCAAAGGACCCAGGAGATTGAACACCGTCGGGAACTGCAAAGCCTTGCGGATTGGCCCCACAAACTTCATTGCCTTGGCAAAAAGCTGAGCATGGAGATAAACAATGCCCGCCTCATTGATGCTGCGGTTCAACTTATCCATATCATCAGTAAACTGTACACCATGATTCCTGATTACGTTAGAAGCTCCACTTACGGAAGTAGCGGCATAGTTACCATGCTTAGCCACCTTATAACCAGCACCTGCAATCACGAAGCAGGAAGTGGTTGAGATATTGAAAGTATTCTTACGGTCACCACCGGTACCAACCACATCAATATAGCGGTCGCAATCCAGAATAGCAGGCACACCAGTAGCCAAAATACCATCACGAAATCCGAGCAACTCATCAACAGTAACACCGCGCATCTGTAAACCAGTAAGCAAAGCAGTAATCTGTTCTTCAGGAAACTCGCTCTGAGTAATACCGATGATAATATCCTTAGTTTCCTCACGACTCAACTCTTCATGATTCAACATTCTGTTCAAGATATTCTTCATTTCCATAATCATTATCTCCTATCT
>USQD01000078.1 GCA_900556795.1 uncultured Prevotella sp.
GGAGCAATTTGACTCCATATTGTCTTCTGTAATCGACTCCACCCTCATAATTTCACTACTCATTTGATGAACCATCTCTCGCTTCATCCGACACTTCGCACTTCTCGCCAGTGTTGGAGAGAATAGATGATCGAGCTTTTTCTTATTGTGATTCCTTGGAGAATGTTAGTTTTCCGCCAGTGCTTAAAAATATCCTTGAAATCATTTTGTTATCTCAATGGAATGTTGTACTTTTGCGCTCATATATGATAGTTGAATATTATAATTTAAAAACAAACTATAAAATTATGAACAGATTAAGGACAATCTATTTATCGCTTCTGTTTATCCTGGCGATGAACATGACGAGTGTGTTAAGTGTGAAGGCGGAGAACTATCCCTATCGCAGTGATTATCTTTGGCTTACCGTGCCCGATCATGCCGACTGGCTCTACAAGACGGGCGAGCAGGCTAAGGTGGAAGTAAGTTTCTATAAGTATGGAATTCCCCGTGATGGCGAGGTGAACTATGAAATTGGCGATGACTTGCTGAAGGCTGACAAGAAAGGAAGCTTCAAGTTGAAGAATGGGCGCGCCATCGTGAACATGGGAACCCGAAAGACACCGGGCTTCCGCGATTTGAGATTATTCTATAAACTCGATGGCAAGACCTATCTGCATCATATCAAAGTAGGATTCTCGGTAGATAAGATTCAGCCTTATACCCAGGAGCCTAAGGATTTTGATGCATTCTGGCAGCAGGCAAAGGACGAACTGAAGAACGTTCCTTTGAGCTATACCAAGGAACTCGCCAAGGAATATTGTACCGATAAGATTGACTGCTATCTCGTTAAGCTTCAGATAGATAAGAAAGGCCATGCGATGTATGGCTATCTCTTCTATCCAAAGAATGCCAAGCAGGGTAGCCATCCTGTGGTTCTCACACCTCCAGGAGCCGGCATCAAAACCATCAAGGAGCCTATGCGCAATAAGTATTATGCTGAGAATGGATTTATCCGCTTCGAGATAGAGATTCATGGTCTCGACCCGCGCATCCCTACAGAAACCTTCAATGAAATAAGCAAGGGATTCAACGATGCAAACGGCGGTTATCTTGCCAATGGATTGGAAGATAAGAACCGCTATTATATGAAGCATGTTTATCAGGGATTGGTGCGCTGCATCGACTTCCTGACCTCTCTGCCAGAGTGGGATGGTAAGAATGTGGCTGTGCAGGGCGGAAGTCAGGGTGGAGCCTTGGCTATTATCGCAGCTGGTTTAGACAAGCGCGTTACTCAGTGCGTGGCTAATCATCCTGCGCTCAGCGATATGGCTGGTTATGCAGAGAAGGGAAGAACGGGTGGTTATCCTCACTTCAATAAATATCATGAGATATTGAAGAACAAGGATTGTCTCAACACGATGGCTTATTATGATGTGGTGAATTTCGCCCGTAAGGTAAAGGCACCAACTTATCTCACCTGGGGATACAACGACAATACCTGTCCGCCAACCACCAGCTACGCCGTGTGGAATACCCTGAAATGCAAGAAGGAATCGCTGCTTACACCAATCAACGAGCATTGGACAACCACCGACACCAATCGCAAGCAGATGGAGTGGATTAAGAAGCATCTCATCAAGTGATGATTCCGCCAAAACCACCACTAATGGGGTGATATAAGCCACTTTGGGGCTCGTAATCATTCTTGAACCCCTAAAAAACTGAAAATAAAGATAGCAATATTTGGTCGTTTGGCGAAATATTGCTATTTTTGCATCCTATAATATTGCAAACTAGTTTGAAATCATGTCATTAATAGAAATTAAAAAGGTCGAAAGCAAGAAGGATTTGAAGACGTTCATTGACTTTCATTACGACCTCTACGAAGGCAACGAATATGATGTGCCTAATCTTTTCAGCGACGACATGAATACTCTGAGCAAGGACAAGAACGCAGCGTTCGAGTTCTGCGAAGCTGAGTATTATCTTGCCTATAAGGACGGCAAGTTGGCAGGTCGCGTCGCTGCCATTATCAATCATAAGGCAAACAATAAATGGGGTAGGAAATCGGTCCGTTTCGGCTGGATTGATTTCATTGACGACCGCGAGGTTTCCAAGGCTCTTCTCAATGCAGTAGAAAAATATGGTAAGGAGAAGGGAATGGAAGATATTGTAGGTCCGCTGGGTTTTACCGATATGGATCCAGAAGGCATGCTTACCTGGGGCTTTGACCAGCTCGGCACAATGCCTACCATTTATAATTATTCATATTATCCGGAGCACATTGAGGCCCTGGAGGGTTTTACCATTGATAATAAGTATGTAGAGTATAAACTGATGGTGCCAGATACCATCCCGGATAAATATGCCAAGATTGCGGCGATGATAGAGAAAAGATACAATCTCCATGTCCGCAAACTTACCCGTAAGGATATTTATGAGGGTGGATACGGACAGAAGATTTTCGACCTTATCAATGATACATACAAGCATCTCTATGGTTATTCCGAACTTTCACAGAAGCAGATAGACCAGTACATCAAGATGTATCTGTCTTTACTCGATCTGAACTTTGTAACAGCCATAGAAGACTGGACTACCGAGGATCATAAGATGATAGGTATCGGCATTACGATGCCTTCCCTTTCCAGAGCCCTGCAGAAGTGCCATAGGGGCAGGCTGTTTCCTTTTGGCTGGTGGCATCTGTTGCGTGCCATCAAGTTCCATAAGACCAAGATTGTCGACCTCCTGCTCATCGGTATCCAGCCGGAATACCGTGCAAAGGGTGCCAATGCGCTGCTCTTTGCCGACCTGATTCCTATCTATCAGAAGTATGGAATCGAGTGGGGAGAAACACAGGTGGAAATGGAAGATAATGCTGCCGTGCAGGGACAATGGGGCGTCTTGGATCCAGTCCTTCACAAGCGCCGCAACTGCTATATTAAGAGTATCAGGTAAATAGCAATTGTTGTGTTGGCAATGATCTGATAAACAGAATATTGCAACATCATTTGCTATGTTATAAGAAAATAAATAAGAATAACTAAGGAGGAAATCATGGCAGAAGATAAAAACTTAAATAATAACGATTTGAATGCCGCTGATGAGTTTGCCAATGCCCCTCAGGAGCAGCAGCCGGTAGAATATACCGACGACAACATCCGACACTTGAGCGATATGGAGCATGTGCGTACCCGTCCGGGTATGTACATCGGTCGTCTGGGTGACGGTAATCTGCCGGAAGACGGAATCTACGTGCTCCTCAAGGAGGTGGTAGATAACTCTATCGACGAGTTCAAGATGGGCGCTGGAGCCAGATTGGAGATTGATATCGAAGATCATCTGCGGGTCAGCGTGCGCGACTATGGTCGTGGTATTCCTCAGGGAAAGCTCGTAGAGGCTGTAAGCGTGCTGAACACCGGAGGTAAATACGACAGCAAGGCGTTCAAGAAGAGTGTCGGACTGAACGGTGTGGGTGTGAAGGCGGTGAATGCCCTCAGCTCTCACTTCGAGGTAAAGTCATTCCGTGACGGCAAGGTGCGCCATCTGAAGTTTGAGAAAGGTATCCTGCAGAGCGACAAGACCGAAGATACGGAGGACGAGAATGGTACCTTCATCTTCTTCGAACCGGATAATACCCTGTTCAAGAACTATTCTTTCCACGATGATTTCGTGGAGACAATGCTCCGCAACTATACTTATCTGAACACCGGACTCACCATCATGCACAATGGTCGCCGCATCCTCAGCCGTCATGGTTTGAAGGATCTCCTGACCGATAATATGACCAACGAGGGTCTTTACGAGATTGTTCACATGAAGGGCGAAGACATCGAGATCGCCTTTACCCATACCAATCAGTATGGCGAGGAGTACTATTCCTTCGTGAATGGTCAGCACACCACCCAGGGCGGTACTCATCAGAGCGCCTTCAAGGAGCATATTGCCAGAACCATCAAGGAATTCTACGGCAAGTATGAGTATGGCGACATCCGAAACGGACTGGTGGCTGCCATTGCACTGAACGTAGAGGAGCCGGTGTTCGAGAGTCAGACGAAGATTAAGCTCGGAAGTACCACAATGTCTCCGAACGGAGGCGAAACCATCAATAAGTATGTGGGCGATTTCCTGAAGAAGGAAGTAGATAACTATCTCCATATCCACAAGGATGTGGCTGAGATTCTGGAGAATAAGATCAAGGAGAGCGAGCGTGAGCGCAAGGCGATGGCGGGCGTAACCAAACTGGCGCGTGAGCGTGCCAAGAAGGCGAACCTCCACAACCGCAAGCTGCGCGATTGCCGCATCCACTTCAGCGACGCCAAGAACGAGCTGAAGGAGGCAAGTTCCATCTTCATCACCGAGGGTGATTCTGCCAGCGGAAGCATCACCAAGAGCCGCGATGTGAACACTCAGGCGGTATTCTCGCTGCGAGGAAAGCCATTAAACTGCTATGGTCTGACCAAGAAGGTGGTTTACGAGAACGAGGAGTTCAACCTTCTCCAGGCAGCCCTCGACATAGAGGATGGTCTGGATGGATTGAGATATAATAAGGTGATTGTGGCTACCGATGCCGATGTTGACGGAATGCACATCCGCCTGCTCATCATCACCTTCTTCCTGCAGTTCTTCCCAGACCTTATCAAGAAGGGACATGTTTACGTGCTTCAGACTCCATTGTTCCGAGTGCGCAACAAGCGAACCAAAATCAAGAACAAGCAGGCTGTAGCGGATGCTGATGCCAAGCTGGGACCTAAAGAGAAGAAGGGTGACTTCATTACGCATTACTGCTACAGCGATGAGGAGCGCCAGCAGGCCATCAAGGCGCTGGGTCCTGACCCGGAAATCACCCGATTCAAGGGTTTGGGAGAGATTTCACCAGAGGAGTTTGCCCACTTCATCGGTCCGGATATGCGATTGGAGCAGGTAACGCTGCACAAGACCGACCAGGTGCAGAAGCTCTTGGAGTATTATATGGGTAAGAATACGATGGAACGTCAGAACTTCATCATCGACAACCTGGTGATTGAAGAGGATATTCCGGAGGAAGACTCAGCACCGTTGGATTAAATGAAGTGAAGAGTGAAGAACGAAGAGTGAAGAATTCAAGTGCTTTCGGGGGGTAACCATTGAAAAAAGCGCTGTTAACTGTTAACCTGTTAACTCTTGAAGGATTTCTCTCTTTCATAAACTTTAGTTTTAAGAAATGAAGAAATATCTATTTATTGCGCTCATGGCATTCCTGGCAGTAACTTCAGCCAGTGCCCAGCTGCGCATCAAGATGGGCAAGAACAGCCCGATAGAGAAGTTGGGAAGGGCAGAAATCGCCATCACCAACCTCTATGTGGATAGTGTGGATGAGAACAAGCTCGTAGAGGACGCCATCCGAGGCATGCTCGAAAAGCTCGACCCTCATTCTTCCTACACTACAGCCAAGGAAACCAAGGCGATGAACGAACCGCTGAACGGAAGTTTCGACGGTATCGGCGTACAATTTAATATGGTAGATGACTCCCTGCTCGTTATCCAGCCGGTTACCAACGGACCATCTGAGAAGGTGGGTATCATTGCTGGCGACCGCATCGTTGCGGTGAATGATACGGCTATTTCGGGTGTGAAGATGAGCAAGGAGGAAATCATGAAGCGCCTCCGCGGTCCTAAGGGAACCACGGTGAATCTTACCATCGTGCGCCGTGGCATCAAGGATAAGCTCACCTTCAAGGTGAAACGTGACAAGATTCCTGTAACCACCATGGATGCGGCGTATATGATTCGCCCGGGCATCGGATACATCCGTCTGGGAAGCTTCGGCCTTACCAGTCATAAGGAAGTGACGATAGCGATGGATTCGCTGAAAAAGAAGGGAATGAAAGACCTTATCTTCGACCTCGAGGATAATGGTGGCGGTTACTTGCAGGCTGCGGCTCAGATAGCCAATGAATTCCTTCAGAAGGGCGATCTCATAGTTTATACCAGCGGTCGTGCAGCTCCCCGTCAGGAGTATAAGGCGCAGGCTAACGGCAGATGGCGCAAGGGAAAGGTGGTAGTGCTTACCAACGAGTTTACCGCTTCTGCCGCAGAGATTGTTTCCGGAGCCATCCAGGATCAGGACCGTGGCGTGGTAGTTGGCCGTAGAACCTTCGGCAAGGGATTGGTGCAGCGTCCGCTTACCTTTGATGATGACAGCGAGATTCGTCTCACCATCGCCCATTATTATACGCCTAGCGGCAGATGCATCCAGAAGCCTTATAAGAAGGGCGACAGACTGGATTATGCGATGGATCTCGACAACCGTTACAAGCATGGCGAGTTTACCAATCAGGACAGCATCCATCTTTCAGATAGCTTGAAGTATTATACTTTGCGCAAGCATCGTGTGGTTTATGGTGGTGGCGGAATCATGCCTGATTACTTCGTGCCATTGGACACAACGAAATACACCAAGATGCATCGCCAGTTGGCAGCCAAGAGCATTGTCATCAACCACAGTCTGAAGTTTATCGATGCTCACCGCAAGGAGCTGAAGAGCCAGTATAAGGATTTCAACAAGTTCCTGGCAAGCTACGAGGTTCCGTCTTCGCTCATCGATGCGATTATAGCTGAGGGCAAGAAGGAGAAGATAGAGCCTAAGGATGAGGCAGAATTGGCTCAGACGAAGAAATACCTGGCTGTGCAGCTGAAAGCCCTTGTAGCGCGAGATATCTGGGATATGAGCCAATACTTCCAGGTTTGGAACGAGACCAACGAGATAGTTCAGCGTGCCGTGAAGCTGCTGACCACGGGGAAGTAACTATAGAAAAAACGGCTGTTAACTGTTAACCTGTTAACCCGTAATCCGTTAACCCGTAACCCGCCTAGCGGTAAGCTTTAAGCAATACGCCCTGAAAGGGCAGAAGCTCCTAGCCCAGGGCACTGCCCTGGGTATAATGGGGATATAACGAAGTCGCCCTGTAAGGGCAAAAGCTTTCTGATACGAAGCTTTTGCCCTTACAGGGCGTTTTGTTGGTTGTATGTTTACCCAGGGCGATTGCCCTGGGCTAGGAGCTTCTGCCCTTTTAGGGCGTGCTGCTCAATATTTGCTTCTGCCTTTCAGGGCGTGCTGTTCAATATTTGCTTCTGTTAGAATTCATGAATCCTTTCTGAATTCATTTACTTCTTCTCATGCATGCGATCCCATTTTAGATAGATTCCGGCAAGGATGGTGCCCGAAATACTGTGCCAGGCACAACTGATGGCGCAAGGCAATACGGCAAGAGGCTGAGCGGCGAAGAAGTTGCCCGCGAGAACCGTGGCAAGACCGGCATTCTGCATTCCCACCTCAATACTGATGGTACGCTTCTTGGCGGTATTGAATCCGGCAAGTTTGCCGGCTAGCCAACCGAGACAGTAACCCAGGGTGTTGTGGCAGAAAACCACGGCAAAAGTCCAGAGGAAAAGCGATAAGCCACGAGCCACCAAGTCATCGTGAACCGTAGAAATCACGCCGCCTACGATGATTGCCAGACACGTAACGCTGATGCCCGGCATCAGACTCTGAATGGTAGGGAAGCAATCCTTCTTGCCATAGATATAATTCAAAGCGCAGCCGATGGCCACAGGGATAATCGTAACTATCAGAATGTTGATGAACATTCCCACTGCATCTACATGGATAATCTCGCCTGCCGTAATCTTCATCAGCAGCGGAGTCATCACTGGCGCAAGAATCGTAGAGGCGCAGGTCATTCCCACAGAGAAAGCCACATCGCCATGGCAGAGATAACTCATGATGTTGCTTGATACTCCGCCCGGACAGCATCCCACCAGCAGGATTCCGAGCGCCAGGGCTGGATCAAGATGCCACACATGTACCAGGGTGTAAGCCACGCCAGGCATGATGATGAACTGGGCGCAGGCGCCGATGAAGACATCCAGCGGGCGCTGAGCCAGAATCTTGAAGTCGTTGGTGGTCAAGGTCAGACCCATTGTGAGCATGATGATGCCGAGAATGACGGTTTGAGT
>USQD01000079.1 GCA_900556795.1 uncultured Prevotella sp.
CACCGAGATCTACACTCTTTCCCTACACGACGCTCTTCCGATCTTTCGTTCGAAGTTTATATGTTTTTCTCTGTAAAAAGAGGAAGGTTAATACCTAGTAAAACGCAAGGTATCAAGAAATATAATATCTACGAAGAATTCGTAAAATGTTAAAATATAAATGGTTTTATCTTTTTTAACGTGCTTTTTCTTGTTGTTCTACGAATTTTTCGTAGTTTTGCAGCGTGATTTAGAAACAAGAATATTGAATTTAAAAGAATAAAGATAGAAATATGGAAAAGCTGACGAATCAGGAAGAAGATATTATGCTTCGGATATGGCGATTGGGACGATGTGCCGTGAAACAGATTATGGAACTGTTGCCAGAACCTCGTCCACCTTATACTACAGTGGCTTCTATTGTGAACAATCTGAAGCGCAAGGAATATGTCAAGGCGGAGCGGGATGGTAAGGGGTATGTCTATTCTCCACTCATTGCCGAGAGCGATTACAAGCGGAAGTTCCTGTCGGGTTTCGTGAACAATTACTTCAGGAATTCCTTCAAGGAAATGGTTTCCTTCTTTGCCAAGGACGAGAAAATCAGTCCCGAGGACCTCAAGGATATCATCCGTGAAATCGAGAATTCGGAAGAATAACTCGAGAACTTTGCTAAATAAATCAAGCTTTCGGAAGAATAATTATTAAGTTCATTTCAAACTAAAATCGAAACTGTATGGCAATATATCTTATAAAAATCAATGTAGCCCTGGTGCTGCTTTATGGCTTTTATCGCCTCACGGTGAGCCGCGATACCTTCTTCGGTCTTCGCCGCCTTACCCTCTGGCTCATCTATGCCGTCGCCCTGATGGTTCCGGCGCTCAATCTGGAATATTGGGTACGCGATACCCCTACGATGGAGAGTATGGCGAATGTATATGCCGACACGTTTTATCCCGTGGTGGTTGTAAAGGCTCAGGCTTCCAGCATAACCTGGATGGATATGCTGCTGGGCATCTATTGGGTAGGAGTAGCCGTCCTCTCATTGCGTTTGGTATGGCAGCTCTTCAGCATCATCCGCCTTGCGGTTATTTCCCGGAAACAGGAGGTGGAAGGCATCACGGTACATCTGCTCAAGGGCGAGGGGAGTCCGTTCTCCTTCTTCCGCTGGGTGTTTATGTATCCATCTACCCTGGAGGGTAGGCAGTTGCATGAAGTGATGGTTCACGAGTGCACCCATGTTTCGGGTCACCATTCTTTAGATACCCTCTTCTCCGAGCTTTTCTCCATCGCCTGCTGGTTTAATCCGTTTGCCTGGCTGATGAAGCAGGAAGTAAGAATGAATTTGGAATATTTAGCCGATGAAAGTGTTTTATCTGATGGCAACGCGCGCAAATCCTATCAGTATCACCTTCTAGGTTTAGCATATCGACAGCCGAATGAATCGACCAAGATTGCTAATAATTTTAATTTATTACCTCTTAAAAAAAGAATTAAAATGATGAACAAACGTAGAACAAGTGAAATAGGCAAGGCGAAGTACCTCCTTTTCGCACCTTTGGCAGGAGTGTTGCTCATGGTGAGCAACATCGAGAGTGTGGCTCGTGAGATTGGCGAGCAGATTCCGGAAGTGGCTGAGGTTCAGCAGAAGGCTGAGCAGGCAGCAGAAGAGAATGTGAAAACCAAGCCTCAAACCGAAACAACCAAGAAGAAAAATTCTTGGGATTGTATACCGGAGACGATGCCGTATTTTCCTGGTGGTAATGTATTGATGCTGAAGTATCTGGCAGATAACATCAAATATCCTGCTTCCGCTGTCAAGGCCAAAAAGCAGGGTCGTGTGATCGTAGGCTTTATCGTCCAGAAGGATGGTAGCATTACGCATGCCAAGATTGTCAGATCTATAGATCCGGAACTTGATGCTGAGGCTTTGAGAGTCGTGAAGGGGATGCCTAAGTGGACTCCTGGTACACAGTTAGGTAAACCGGTGAGCGTAAAATATACCCTCCCTGTAAAATTCTCTCTTAAGAAAGATGCAACCCCAGGGAAAAAGAAGTAAAGTAGAATATCAATCTCAGGTTATAATAAGAACATAAATCTCAATTCAATAAAAAAGAGCATAAATCTCAATTCAATAAAAAAGAGCATAAATCTCATCTCAGCGATAGGGTATGTATTCTCTATTGCCATGTAGAATGAAAAGGGCGGTTTTCTTGCGTGATGCAAGAAGCCGCTTTCTGCATTTTTCACGATTTTGAGGGTTATGCCAAATGTCATAGCCCAAATATCAAAAGAATAGGTTGGATATGATGGGAAATGATTACTTTTGCAGCAGAAATTTTAAACAAGCTAATAACAAGATTACAATGAATAGCATATTAGAAGGTCGTCCTGCCTTGAAAAAGGAGGTCGAGAAGATTGCAGAAGTTGCCGGATACCTCTGGCAGAATGGTTGGGCTGAGCGTAATGGTGGTAACATCACCGTGAACATCACCGACTTGGTAGATGACGAGATCAAGGCTTTGCCAGCTATCAGCGAAGTGAAGCAGATTGGTACAGTATTGCCAGCCTTGAAGGGTTGCTACTTCTTCTGCAAGGGTACAGGCAAGCGTATGCGCGACTTGGCTCGCTGGCCTATGGAGAATGGTTCTATCATCCGTATCCTCGACGATTGCGCCAGCTATGTTATCATCGCAGATAACGCCGTGATGCCTACATCTGAGTTGCCAAGCCACCTGAGCGTTCATGCCCGTCTCATCGAGAAGGGTTCCAACTACAAGGCTACCGTTCATACTCACCCTATCGAGCTCATCGCCATGAGCCACAACAAAAAGTTCATGGGCAAGGACGTTTTGAGCAATCTGCTTTGGAGCATGATTCCTGAAACCAAGGCGTTCTGTCCACTCGGTCTGGGTATCGTTCCTTATCAGTTGCCAGGCAGTTTGAAGCTTGCTGAGGAGACTTTGAAGGAGTTGGAAGACTATGATGTAGTGATGTGGGAGAAGCACGGTGTTTTTGCCAAGGGTTTGGACGTGATGGATGCTTTCGACCAGATTGACGTGCTCTCTAAGAGTGCGAAGATTTACATTGATTCCAAGTGTATGGGATTCGAGCCTGATGGTATGAGCCAGGAAGAGATGGCTGAGATGACCAAGGCTTTCAATTTGCCAAGATAATTTATGGACATACATTTATAGGATAACAAAATAGGTTTTCGTAGATATTTAAAGTAAAAAAGATTTGGTTTTTAGGTTTTAATGATAATGGTAGAGGGTGTGTCATCGGAATGACACACCCTCTTTTTGTTTCCAGAATAATCTATCTTTTTCCAGAATAATCTGGTTATTTATTTCACCATCACCTTTGTTTTGCCGAAGATGTAGAAGCCAGGATGGAAACCGCTGTAGATAGCAGTTCCCGGCTGCACATCCAGGATGCGATAAAGCTGTCCGGTGGTAGAGAATACCTTGAGTTGGGTGGCGTAGGTACTTTCGATGCGGACACGATGCTCCGGGATGGGACGTACGATGAGTTCATCGCCTTCCGGCGTATCTTCTCCGTTGCCGTTTACCTCTGGTTGAATCTTGTCGATGCCTGTTGTTTCTGTGATATGAATCACGGAGGGTGTATCGGCAG
The DNA here is from genome assembly GCA_900556795.1 of uncultured Prevotella sp. Lineage (GTDB taxonomy): Bacteria > Bacteroidota > Bacteroidia > Bacteroidales > Bacteroidaceae > Prevotella. The sequence goes on from USQD01000079.1 coordinate 3,613, forward strand.
AACGTGTCCGGGCGTTTGTGGATATTGATGTCATATAGGTACGGAATGGCATGATGTTCTCTAGCTGAGAGTCATCCTCGAATGCGGTTCCATCTGCATTCATTCCGTAGATAGTACCATTAGCTACTTGCTTGGCAGCGAAGGTTCCTCTATGATAGAAGCCATTTACATGGGTTTCCATGTTAGCAGAGATTGGTATCTCGATGGCTTTCTTCACATTTTCACCTGCTCTCTTCTCTCCGAAGGCATGAAAGGTGATGGTCTGTGCTGCTTCTTTCCGGCTCAGGATGTTGTTGTAGAACTCGCTTGAGAGGTCGAACTCGTAATAACGGTTGCCTGGGAATCGGACTATGTATGGTACTTCTGCTGTGAGAGGCAGATAATCTGTGAGGGTCTGCGTTTCTCCGTAATATGGATTCTCTACATTATTATATAGCCAGTCTCCGTAGGTGTCTACGAAGAAGGTATTATGGAATGTATAATCCATACTAGTGGTATCCTCTGTCTTAAACAGACCATCACCAGGACGCTGGAAGGTAGCTGCTGTCTTGCTATCTGTCGTCGCTACAGCTGTGAGACCACGGAGCCAATATTCATGATGCAAATTGCTATTTCCGTAGAAATGCGTAATTTCGCCATTGAGCGAAGCCACTGCCTTCTGTACCGTGAATGGCAGGCAGATGCCTTCCCATGCTCCCGTTGTTTCGTTAGCATAATACATCGGCTTGCGTACATACCAGGCATGGTCGGTAACCTTGAATGGGATAGGTACACAGAGATCATTGCTTAAGCAGTCATCGCCTTCGCTGTTCTTACCGTCTGGTGTGCGCTCTACCAGATGGAAGAAGACTGTAGATAAGTCGCCTGACGTTTCCTTCACGATGTGATGACCCTTGATAGAACGTTCTTCGGTATCCTCATTATATGCCAGAGTCTTGTTGACTACATCGTATGCATCGGTATCGCTGTTATCATCATCTGCTGCTGTATAAACCAGGAGGTTCTGGGTGACGCCATCCTTTACAATGAAATCTGTGAACGATGTGGCATTATCTGCGTCTTCAGCCGTGAAGTCGATAGCCGTTGTTGTCGGGATATGCACATACGTACCCATGTTTCTAGTGTCCTGTTTGTAGGCATTGTAATGGAACTTGTCTTTCTCCTTACTTCCATAGTAACCGTCGGTTCGATAAACACGGTTGTTCATGTATTTATTCTGCTGTGATGCAATCTTGGCAGGATAATCGGCAGGAGTTGATTGCAGACTCTGTCCCCAGAAGAGGAAGTCGTTCATCAGTTCACTACTGCTGTTGTTTGCATTGAACTGTGGCAGATAGTTGCCTATTCTTTTTTCCTTTTCAGTCTTTGTTGCAGCCTGATAGCCCTGTGCACGAGCCTGGTCGATGGTATGCGTCTTGTCATGACGGGTTTCAGCCTGACCGTAGTTAGGCAGGTCGCTGTCCTGACCTTTTCGCAGATAGGTGATACCCGTATTCTTACCCGTGATGGCATCCGTACGATGGGCATACTGATAGTCGCCGTTGGCATAATAGTCGTACACATACTTCACAGCCTTCTTGTCTTCATCTGTGCTGTTGCCTTGGCGTGCACGCAGATAATATCCGTTCAGATCGTAGGCAACCTTACCATACTTGAAGTCATCCTTGGTATAGGTATTGATAGCATTTCCATCCATATCATATACGATAGGCTTATCAGGCGCTGAGGCTGGAGCATACTCAAAGCAGCAATGGTAAGAACCCTTGTTGCTGGCAGCGATGCTACCGCTTTCCATACCGAGGTTATAGATATTGCCCTGGTTCTCCTGGAGGAATGACTTGCCTTGAGCCAGACCCTTGATTACATGTCCGTTGCCATGAAGAGTACCGGCAAATACAGCCTTGCTTCCATCGAAGTTGCTGGTCATGGTGATGTCGTTCTGCAGGACGAATTGTGCATTTTTGCCATATCGTTCCGCCTTGCTTCCCGAGCCGGTTCCGATGGTATCCACGAAGTTGATGAACGCCTTCAGGTCGCTGGCATCGTTGATGTAGATGCGAGGCTCTGCGAAAGAAGGCTCCGTCTTGGCACGCTGGATAGCTTCTGAGAGATGGAGGTTGACACCCGCCTTATGCGGATCCATCTGATGATAGTTATGAACCGTGAGGGTATCGCCTGCCGCCATATTCACTGGGAATACCACATCGTTGAATCCGTTCATGGTGACACCCAACTGTACGCCATAACCGTTCATGAAGTAGTAGGCAGGAATATCCAGATAGTCCTTGGTCTTGTCGTAGACGCTACCGGCAAAGAGGTCTTTGCGACTGTTGTCAATCTTATCTCCCTGCTTGTAGGTGTTCTTTGAATCCTTGGTCTTGAGCAGCCAGGACTCCTTTTCATCGAACTGAATGTCTCCCTTTTCGTCTTTGCTGAACTCACCTTTTTCATTCTTCTTCAGCTTACCGATGTGCCAGAAGTAACCGTTGGCAGCGAAAGCCTGGTCGGCAGCAATCTTCACCTGGTCTTTCTTCAGACGGATCATCTCTCCCGGCAAAGCACAGTTGTCGATAGTGATATGACCGGTGAAGTTAGGTCCCTGCACATATTCGATGGTGAGGAAGATGGTATAGGTATATTCTATCTCCTTTTTATCGTCATCTAACATAGGTTTTCCGTTTGCATCGAGCAGCTTGGCTCCCAATACCAGCGTAGCCTGACATTTCTTGGAGAGATGCTTGTTATAATAGTCTGTCGAAGCATTAGCGGTGTTGTTATCCATCAGACGGAATGAAATCTTGGCATCGCCATTCAAATCTGTAGGAAGAGTCGTGTTCAGACATTCTCTATTGTAGTCTTCTGAATCTATATTATTAGGATCAGCCTTCTCCGACATAGAGAGGATAGCCGCAAAGCCTTTTTTGGATTTATCAGCATCAGAAGAATCTAAAGGACCTGCATAGGTATTGGAAGCCGAAGCACCTGCATACAGTGTGTACTTATCGGCAGCATTTTTTTCTAAATCACATTTGTAACTTTCATCATGTCCGCTTCTCATCTTCCAGCTCTTGATGTATATTTCCTGACCCTTCTTGAGTCCGGCAAGGGCGGTAAGACCATCTGAGTTGTCGTTGTCGAAGTGAATCTTTTCCTTATAGGTATAACCCGTGATGTGAGCGTTATAATAATAGTTGAAACCAGTGACATACCAGTAGTGGATTTCTGCATTCGTGTCAGGATCTTTACCTTCCATCGCATAGAATCCGGTAGGCGAGCAGTCGTCGATGATAAAACGGTTGCTGCTTATATTGGTGTGATTCAATGGGAAGACGAAGTTACCGGTGGTTTCCAGGAAGCCTTTGGAGTTTTCACCTGGTACTTCATGAATGTTGTCAGCATACACATATCCACCACCTTCACCCTTACGGGCATTCATCAGGTTCATCTCTATGATGCCATAGATAGGACCATAGTAGATCGTCTCCTTCATCTTCTTGGTGTCTGGGTCGATGGATTCCTGTGCATTCTGAATCTTCAGGGCATAACCCGAGGCGATGCCAATCATATTCTTTGCCGTACCGTTGTTGCGCGACTGGAATCCTGTTACATCTTGCTTATTACCATCTTCATACTTCTCGATGCAAGCTTCTTTGAAATCCTGATATGTTTGCGTTTTAGCTTCACCATTCTCATTATACCACTTATCCGAGAACAGAACATTGGATTTCACGGCACCTACATAATGAATGTTGTTGGCAAGACCCATATAGTTGCGTGCCTTGCTTGTATATTTAAAGACATTCGATGCTTGGGTGCTCTCCGATGTCTTGGTGCTCTCCGGTTGTTCAGCCTGCAGCTTACCGTCAGTCAACAGGATATCGGTTGCAACCATCTTGATTTCTCCCACACGTGCGATAGAGTAAGGAGTCTTGTTGATTTCGTTGACGGTATAGTCGCGTGCACCGAGCAGCGAGAAGCAGTTATCCTCCAGGCGCAGGATGTCCATACGCTGGAGCGTGTTGATGATTTTCGGGTTGTCGATGGTATGGTTGGCAAAACCGTAGCCCGTGATGTCGGCACTGCGGAAGCCCTGTGCATAGGAGAGGTGACCATCGCCGAAGATACCACCCTCGCTGTCGTATTCATAGAATTTATTCTCACGGCAGCCAGTTAAGCCTGGAGGAACTACATCGCCCTTGATGTACTTGACCTGTTCATAGATGAAGCGATAGGTATATTGATTACTGTTCGCATCATCGTAGTATTTATAACTAAAGTTTCGCAAGTGAATAAATATCAACTTGCTTGTTTATAAATATGCATATTACGTAGCGTATGGGCAACAGG
>USQD01000080.1 GCA_900556795.1 uncultured Prevotella sp.
AAAAGCTTCGCAGATCTGAAATAATTTTTGTATCTTTGCTCACGGCTTTGAAGTTTTATCTTTATTGTTTAGCGATTATAAAGATACTCATTTTCTGTGAGTTATACAAACTTCAGAGCCTTTTTTATTCCAAAATTACGTTAAATCACGCTTGTGAATTTTCACTTGCGAAACTTTAGTATCTTACTTCTTGATGACCAGTTTGCTTCCTTTCTGAACATCCGCCTTGATATTGGTGATGCGCTCGTTCTTCACATCATCCAGCATGATGGCTGGGCGATAATCGGGCTTCATCGTAGTGAAGCTCACATTATCTACTTCTATGCCATCCACGTGGCGGGCGTAGAGACCGAAGGCTGGAGTTTCTTTCGCAAATCTGGGCTCAGGGTAGTTGGTGCCTTGTTCTCTATATTCCTTTTTCGCCAGTTCTGCCTTGCCACCGCCACGATATTGCAGGCGGATATTGCTCAGCGAGATGTTGCGGAGTGGCAGACCAGGCATACCGGTAACGATGATGCCGGCAAGGGAATCTACATCGTTGGCAATGACATTGCTGATCATGATGTCGCGACCGGTAGAAATGGTGGTGCGCTCCTTAGGACCACGGTTTCGGCAACCGGTGGTAATGTAGATAGGGTAGTGGTGAACATGATTCATGGTGATATTATTCACCACGATATTCTCCATCAATCCCTGATCGACTTCCTCGAAAGCCAGACCGCTGCTATACATAAAGGTGCAGTTGCTCAAAGAAATATTCCTGTATCCGCCATTCGATTCCGTGCCGAGCTTGAAGCGGCCGCATACCCAGTTTACCTTTTCCGGAATATAAGTGCCATCCAGGAATGTACCAAACTTGTAACCCGTAATCACACAGTTGGTAATGGCGATATGCTCTGTTAAAACCGGTTTCTTCAGGGCATAGGAACTTTTCAATACCAGGGCATCATCGTGAGGCGTATTGATTTTGCAGTTGCTGATAGTGAGATACTTGCAGCAGTCTATATCGAAGCCGTCACGATTGGTATCAATGATGACATTATCCACGGTGCCGAGTTCACATCCCGTTAGGATGATGCCGAAGTGACCGCCCCGATAGATGGTGACATCACGAATCAGGATATTACGGCATTGCTTCAGGGCGATGGCCTTATCGCCCGTTCCTATGTTGCCACCCTGCAGGTTACCGCCTTTTTCGGTATCTCTTCTGGTGAGACCTTCGCCATCAATCATACCTCTGCCTGTGATGGATACATCATTGGCGCCGATGGCATAGATGAGGCTGTTTTTAAAATAAGTATGTCCGCCGTCCTGATAAGCTGTGCCTTCAAAAACCTCAGCTTCATCATAGGCTTTCATCGAAGCCGGAGCTGCGAGAATCTTGGAACCAGCCATCAGATGCAGTTCCACATGGCTTTTCATACGGATGCTTCCGCAGAGATAAGTGCCGGCAGGCAGAACCACTCGTCCTCCACCATGAGCCACGCAGGAATCAATAGCGGTATTGATAGCATGATGGTCGAGAACCTTTCCATTGCCGATGGCACCGAAATCTTTCACATTGTAGTCTTTTGCCTGCATGCTTGTCATTGCAAGCGCCAGGAGACATAAGAGTGTAGAAATTCTTTTTTTCATTGCTTTTTTGGATCGTTAGTTTTATTATATTTGCAAAGATAATGTTTTTTTTCGAAAAACAGTTACGAATATCGTCCAACTATCACTCATTATTGTTCATGTTGTGTTCTGATGAGAAAGATAAAAAGGGTGTGACTAATCAACTAGTCACACCCTTTTTCTGATTTCATGTTGTTATGTTATATAAACAAGCTTCCTATCTGGAAGACCAGTGCTGATACTACCCATGCCAGGAGCGTGGTGTAGCCGGCGGCAAAGCCTGCCCATTTCCAACTGCCCGTCTCTCCCTTGATGGCGGCAATAGTGGCGATGCAAGGGAAATAGAGCAATACGAAGAGGAGGAAGCAATAGGCGGTGAGCGTTGCCTTGGATGCTGCCTCGGCATCGCTGTAACCGTAGGTCTTCTTCAAATCAGAAGTCATCTGCTTCTTCAAAACCTCGTATTTTCCGTCTTCATCGTTGTAATCCTGATCGTCAGAGAAACTGTCGTTGTTGCTGTAGAGCACACCCATCGTTGAGGCTACAATCTCCTTGGCACCTACACCGGATACCAAGCCCACATCCAATTTCCAGTCGAATCCCTGTGGGGTAAAGATAGGCTCGATGGTCTTACCGATTCTGCCGATATAACTCTGTTCCTGCTGAGCCTGTGTATCAAGTTCTTCATTATGAGGGAAATAACCCAAAGCCCATACGATGATACTTGCCACGAGGATGATGCCACCCATCTTCTTCAAGTACTGCTTACCCTTTTCCCAGGTATGGCGGCCTATCGCCTTCCAGGTAGGGAAGCGGTAAGGAGGCAGCTCCATTACAAATGGGGTATCTTCGCCCTTCACCACGAAACTGGCAAAGATGCGGCTCAATATCACGGCTAGGAAGATGCCGATGAGATAGAGCGATACCATGATGAGCGAACGGTATTGGATGGCAAAGAACGTTCCGATGACCATGATGTAGATTGGCAGACGAGCCGAACAGCTCATCAATGGCAGAATCAGCATCGTAATCAGACGGGAACGGTGACTCTCGATTGTTCTTGTTGCCATCACGGCAGGTACGTTACATCCGAATCCCATAATCAGCGGGATGAATGACTTGCCATGCAGGCCCATCTTGTGCATCAGCTTATCCATGATGAAGGCGGCACGAGCCATATATCCCGAATCCTCCATGTATGAGATGAAGAAATACAAAATCAGAATCTGTGGCAGGAACACGATGACCGCACCTACACCACCAATCACACCATCTACCAGCATATCCTTTACGGGGCCATCCGGCATCGTGGTACTGATGAATTCGCCCAGCCATGCTACGCCGTCCTCAATCCATCCCTTAGGAATCTCGCCCAGAACGAAGGTGGCTGAGAACATGATGAACAGCAGCAGGATGAAGATAGGGAAGCCTACATATTTATTGGTCAGGATTCTGTCGATGAGATGGGTTACCTGATAGGTATCCTTTGCCTTGCCCGGTTCATAGCCTGCTTCCTGCAATGCTCCATGAATAAAACCATATTTGGCATCCATGATGGCGGTTTCGCTATCCTCCAGGGTCTCTTCCTTCACACGCTTGGCTGCCTCATCGCGGGCTGCGAAGATTTCCTTGGCAGATTTCAGATGACTTACGTATTCCTCTGCGTGCTTATCATTCTCCAACAACTTGATGGAGAGGTAACGGGTAGAGTAGCGCTGGCGGATGGAATCATCTACCTTCAGATATTTCTGGATATGTTCGATGCCGTGCTCTATCTCATGTCCATGGTTGATGTGGATATGGCGATAGTGAGCGCTGGAATCTTCCTTGCCTTCGTAGAGTTCGATGATGGTTTCGAAGAGCTTATCCACGCCTCGACCGTTGGTAAAGACGGTAGGAATCATCGAGATACCGAAGAGTTCGCCCAGTTTGTCGTAGTCGATGTTATCGCCACGCTTCTCGGTTTCATCAAACATATTGAGGGCGCAGACCATGCGGATGTGCATATCTATCAACTGTGTGGTGAGATAGAGATTGCGCTCCAGGTTGCTGGTGTCGATGACGTTGATGACGATATCCGGCGTATGCTCGATGAGCTGCTTGCGCACATAAAGTTCCTCAGGTGAATAGGCAGAAAGGGAATAGGTGCCCGGCAAATCTACCAGGTTGAAGTGATAGCCGTTGTATTCGGCTTCGCCCACCTTGGCATCCACGGTTACGCCGCTGTAGTTGCCCACACGTTCGTGAGCACCCGATGCGAAGTTGAACAATGAAGTCTTTCCGCAGTTTGGATTTCCCACCAGTGCCACGTTGATGACGCGGTGGAGTCTTTCTGCTTCCTGTTCTGCCAAGGCTTCGTTGCTGGCAGAGTCTTTTCTTTCAGCCACGAGCATCTTGTCGCCGAGCGCCTGCTCGTCGCTATCGTTGGAATCTACTACTTTAGAGTCAATTACCTGCTGGCGGTCTTCTTCTTCCGCCTTGCTGAGCTTTGCATCGTTCTTGGCTTCCTCGATGGAAACCACCTCGATATGGTCAGCTTCGCTGTGTCGGAGTGACACCTCGTAACCCATAATCTTGTATTTCACAGGATCCTGGAGTGGGGCATTGAGCAGGACATCTACCTTCTTGCCCTTGATGAATCCCATCTCGATGACTCTCTTGCGGAATCCACCGTGACCGGATACCTTGACGATGACGCCGCTTTCACCTGTTTTAAGTTCTGATAATTTCATATATCTTTCCTTGAATTAACCTTGTTTTCTCTTAAAACTGGCTTTATTGCCAGCTTTTTTTACTTTTCGACTGCAAAAATACTAATAATTATTTGCAACTCGGTAGCAATGGTGTTATTTAAAATAAAAATACCTAGAAATGATGAGAGTATCATCAAATCTAGGTATTCTTATCATTATTTATGATGATGGATGTTCCTATACCTTAAATTATATATAGAGAACATCATCATTTCTTATGAATCATTCTTTATGCCTGCATGTTTCTGCCATGGCAGTTCTTGAACTTCTTACCGCTACCGCATGGGCATGGATCGTTAGGACGAGGCATGCGCTCTGCACGGTATGGAGTGCGGTTTACTTCAGCATTCTCGCGAGTATCCTGGTTGGCTGCTGCCTCCTGAGCTGCACGCTCTGCATCGATGTCAACCTTGCTCTCTACGTAGTTCTGCTGGGTGTGCTGCTCTGGTGCTGCCTCCTGAACCTGCTGCTCCTGTTCCATTACTGGAATCTGTCCACGCATCAGGATGCTGCTGATACGGTCGTACATGTCGTTGATCATGCCGTCCCAGATCTTTGCACTCTCCAACTTGAAGATCAACAATGGATCCTTCTGCTCGTAGCTTGCGTTCTGTACAGAGTGACGAAGTTCGTCGAGCTTGCGGAGGTTTTCCTTCCAGTCGTCATCAATCATCTGGAGTACTACGTTCTTCTCGAATTCCTTCACAACGCTCTTAGCCTCGCTCTCGTAAGCTTCCTTCAGGTTGCATGCAATGTTGTACATGCGCTTGCCGTCTGTGATAGGCACCATGATGCGCTCATACATTGCACCCTGGTTTTCATAAACCTGCTTGATGATAGGCATAGCTGTAGCCTGGATGCGCTCAGTCTTGCGTTTGAATACTGCCATAGCCTCCTGGAAAGCACGCTCAGCCAACTCATCGCGTCTGCCGTTCTCGTACTCATCCTCTGTGAATGGAATCTCCATAGCAAGAATCTTCAGGAACTCTTCCTTAGCACCGGTGAAGTCGTTGTTGTTAACGATGTTCAATACGCGGTCCCAGATGATGTTGGCGATATCCATACCGATACGCTCACCCATCAAGGCGTGGCGACGCTTCTCGTAGATAACGGTACGCTGACGGTTCATCACGTCATCATACTCCAGGAGGTGCTTACGGATACCGAAGTTGTTCTCCTCAACCTTGCGCTGAGCACGCTCGATGCTCTTGCTGATCATTGGGCTTTCGATACGCTCACCATCCTCGAAACCGAGACGGTCCATTACCTTGGCGATACGCTCTGAAGCGAACAGACGCATCAGCTTATCCTCCAATGATACATAGAATACAGAAGAACCTGGGTCACCCTGACGACCGGCACGACCACGGAGCTGACGGTCTACACGGCGGCTCTCATGACGTTCTGTACCGATGATGGCAAGACCACCTGCAGCCTTTACCTCAGGAGTCAGCTTGATATCGGTACCACGACCTGCCATGTTGGTAGCGATGGTTACGGCACCCTTACCATTTACTGAGCGACCTGCCTCGGCTACAATCTGAGCCTCCTGCTGGTGCAACTTGGCGTTCAATACGTTATGAGGAATGTTGCGCATCTTCAACATCTTGCTCAACAACTCTGAAATCTCCACAGATGTGGTACCTACCAATACTGGGCGACCTGCATTACGTGTCTCCTCGATTTCGTCGATAACGGCACGATACTTCTCGCGGGCTGTCTTGTATACACGGTCATCCAAGTCCTTACGCAGGATAGGACGGTTGGTAGGAATCTCCACTACATCCAGTTTGTAGATGTCCCAGAACTCACCAGCCTCTGTACTAGCCGTACCGGTCATACCGGCAAGCTTGTGGTACATACGGAAGTAGTTCTGCAGTGTGATGGTAGCGAAGGTCTGGGTAGCAGCCTCCACCTTTACATGTTCCTTAGCCTCAACTGCCTGGTGCAAGCCATCGCTCCAACGGCGACCTTCCATGATACGACCTGTCTGCTCGTCAACGATCTTTACCTGACCGTCCATGACAACATACTCATCGTCCTTATTGAACATGGTATAAGCCTTCAGCAACTGCTGCAAGGTGTGAACACGCTCGCTCTGTACACCATAGTATGCCAGATACTCATCCTTCTTGTCGAGGCGAGTCTGGTCGTCCAGGTCTGTACGTGCTTCCAATTCACTCAATTGGGATGTGATATCAGGCAAAACGAACAGTTCCTTGTCGTTCACCTGCTTAGCCAACCACTCTGTACCCTTATCGGTCAGGTCGGCAGAGTTCAACTTTTCATCTACTACGAAGTACAGAGGCTCCACTGCCTTAGGCATCTCACGGTTGTTGTTGGCCATGTAGTACTCCTCGGTCTTCAACAGACCCGCCTTGATACCCTCTTCAGAGAGGTACTTGATCAATGGCTTGTTCTTAGGCAATGCCTTGTATGAACGGTAGAGAGAGAGGAAACCTTCCTCAAGCATCTGCTGGTTCTTGTTCTTTGTACCCTCAGTAATCTTCTGCTTAGCCTCGGCGAGCAACTCGGTGGCCTGCTTGCGCTGTACCTCGTAGAGTTTCTCTACCAATGGCTGGTACTGCTCGAACATCTGGTCGTCGCCCTTTGGAATAGGACCAGAGATAATCAATGGTGTACGGGCATCATCAATCAACACGGAGTCAACCTCATCGACGATGGCGTAGTTGTGCTGGCGCTGTACCAGGTCGCTAGGGTTGGTAGCCATGTTATCACGCAGGTAGTCGAAACCGAACTCGTTGTTGGTACCGAAGGTGATGTCTGCCATGTATGCCTTGCGACGTGCATCAGAGTTAGGACGATGCTTGTCGATGCAATCTACAGAGAGACCGTGGAACATATAGAGAGGACCCATCCACTCTGAGTCACGCTTTGCCAGATAGTCGTTCACGGTTACGACGTGAACACCATTGCCTGTCAGTGCGTTCAGGAAGATAGGAGTTGTACCTACGAGGGTCTTACCCTCACCGGTAGCCATCTCGGCAATCTTACCCTGATGCAGAACGACACCACCGAAGAGCTGAACGTCATAGTGGATCATTTCCCACTTCATATCGTTGCCGCCGGCTGTCCAGTGATTGTGATAGATAGCCTTGTCGCCATCGATGGTAACGAAATCGTTCTTTGGATCAGAAGCCAACTCGCGGTCGAAGTCGGTGGCTGTAACTACAGTCTCCTCGTTCTCAGCGAAACGGCGGGCAGTATCCTTAACGATAGCGAAAACCTGAGGCAACACCTCGTTGAGGGCGATTTCATACTTGTCGAGCGCTTCCTGCTCCAACTTGTCAATCTGGTTGAAGATACCTTCACGCTCATCGATAGGAGTATCCTCAATCTTAGCTTTGAGCTCGGCAATCTTAGCCTTCTCTTCCTTAGCGTACTCTTGTACGTACTTCTGGATTTCCTTTGTTTTTGCACGGAGTTCGTCATTGCTCAAGGCATTCATCTTAGGATATTCTGCCTTGACTTTCTCTACGATTGGCTGAATCAACTTCATATCGCGAGTTGACTTGTTGCCAAACAATGACTGGAGAATTTTGTTAAAGTTCATTGTGTATTTATT
>USQD01000081.1 GCA_900556795.1 uncultured Prevotella sp.
AAAAAATAAAGAAACTGAAAAAGATACGATTGCATCGCGAAGGTACCGACCAGCTGGTGGGTGGAGCGATTGCATTAGTAGCCATTGCGGCGATATTATGGGGGACTTTTGACACCAAAATTCCTTTCTGGATTTTCCTGGTTGTCTTCGGTGTAGTTTACTGCATCGTACTCAATTTCTATCGCTGCCCTATCCGCTACCTGAACGTAGAGGATACAGAGAAGCTCGTCGTAGCTCCTGCCGATGGCAAGATTGTGGTAATAGAAGAAGTAGATAATGCGCCATACTTTAATGACAAGCGATTGATGATTTCCATCTTCATGAGCCTCTGGAACGTACATGCCAACTGGTTCCCGGTAGACGGAAAGGTGAAATTCGTAAAGCATGTGGATGGCAACTACCACAAGGCTTGGCTGCCTAAGGCAAGCGAGGAAAACGAGCATGCCGATGTCATGATCACTACCCCTGAGGGCGTAGATGTATTGTGCCGTCAGATTGCCGGTGCCGTAGCGCGCCGCATCGTAACTTATGCAAAGGAAGGCGAAGAGTGCTATATCGACGAGCACCTTGGCTTTATCAAACTGGGTTCACGCGTGGATGTTTACCTGCCTCTCGGAACAGAAGTATGTGTGAAGATGGGACAGTCTACCACAGGTGACCAAACCATCATTGCAAAATTGAAATAAAAAATGAGCATGAAGAAACATATCCCTAACACGATAACATGCTGCAACCTGATATCAGGCTGCATAGCTACATCGTTTGCCTTCGGTGGAAATCCAGAGATGGCTTTGTTGTGGATAATCATTGGAGCCACATTCGACTTCTTCGACGGTATGAGCGCACGCTTGCTGCACGTTTCATCACCTATCGGCAAGGAGCTGGATTCGCTGGCTGACGACGTAACCTTCGGCGTGGCACCAGCCACCATCGTATTCTCTCATCTCCAGGTGATGGAATACCCAGAGTTTCTGGAGCCGATGCGCCCATGGCTGCCTTATGCAGCCTTCATCATCGCAGCCTTCTCGGCATTGCGACTGGCAAAGTTCAATCTTGATGAGCGCCAGACCACCTCATTCATCGGGGTTCCAACTCCAGCCAATGCCCTGTTCTGGGGCTCGCTGGTAGTATTCAATCCTGCCTGGCTCACAAACCTGAGCTGGTCAGTATTTCTGGTCCTGGCTCTCATCCTCATCACCAGCTACCTGCTGGTATGCGAGATGCCATTGTTTGCCCTGAAGTTCAAGCAGTGGTCGTTCAAGGGCAATGAGGTGAAATATGGTTTCGCAGGCTTTGCCGTGGCAATTCTTGCCCTCTCGGTAGCAGACGAGGGCGCAAGAGGATTTCTGCAGGGCTGGTGGATCATCATCCTGATGTATGTTCTCCTCTCTGCCATCCTATTCATGAGAAAGAAATAAAGGATTTAATCAGATAAAACAAAAGGCTTACTCCCCAGATTGGGAAGTAAGCCTTTTATCGTTTGCAGGGGTAAGTAAATTAATTGTGTACAAGCGTACCAATCTCTTCACCATCCATCACCTTCTTCAAGTTACCTACTACATCCATATTGAATACGTAGATAGGAAGGTTGTTCTCCTTGCACATGGTAGTAGCTGTAAGGTCCATTACCTTCAAGCCCTTAGTATAAATCTCATCGTATGTAATATCACTGAACTTGGTTGCGGTAGGATCCTTCTCCGGATCTGCGGTATAGATACCATCCACACGGGTACCCTTCAACATGACATCAGCCTCAATCTCGATACCACGAAGAGAGGAACCGGTATCGGTAGTGAAGTAAGGACTGCCTGTACCGGCAGAGAAGATGCAGATATAGCCATCCTCCATAGCCTCGATAGCCTTCCACTTGGTATAAAACTCACCAATAGGTTCCATGCGAATAGCTGTGAGCACCTTGTTCTTGACACCCAAAGCTCCGAGCGCACTACTCAAAGCAAGAGAGTTGATGACAGTAGCACACATACCCATCTGGTCGCCCTTCACACGGTCGAAACCCTTCTGGCTGCCACTCAATCCACGGAAGATATTGCCGCCACCGATAACGATGCCGATCTGCACACCCATCTCGTGAACTTCCTTGATCTGTTTAGCATAATCACTCAAGCGCTCTGGATCAATACCGAAGCTCTGCTTGCCCATCAAGCTCTCACCGCTCAACTTCAAAAGAATTCTTTTAAACTTTGCCATGTTATATTCTAATTGATAATGAATAATTTATAATGTACGATATATAGGCTTGCGCCCTATTCTATTCCTGGTTTATAATACGAATCTGATTTCGCCGAATGCATAAGAGCGGATAACTCCCTTCTTGTCGTGGAGGATAAGATGACCATCGTCCTCAACCTCTACGAAAGCACCCTCGAACTTACCATCCTTATCCTCATACCAATGATAACCCTTGCGACGGTAGAGCGAAAGATGGTAGATGCCCGAAACATCCATATAGTCGGCACGGCGCAGGAGTTCGTAGTATCTGCAAATAGCCTCAATCACCTTCTGCAGCACCTCTTCCCTATCCACCTCATGCCCCAGAATCTGAGCCAGGGACACTGGATTGGGAGCATCGCTCTTGAATTCCATCTGATTGACATTGATGCCGATACCGAAAATGCAACGCTTGATGCCCTTGGAATCAATAGAAGTTTCTATTAGCGTACCGCTGATCTTCTTGTCGTTCCAATAAACATCGTTAGGCCACTTCAATGTAAATCCATCAGCATAGGTGTCCAAGGCTTCCTTGATGGCCAGTGCTCCTATCTCAGAAAGCAGAAACTGCTGGCGAACCGGCACCCACACAGGGCAAGTCAACATACTGAACAAGAGGTTCTTGCCCTCCTCGCTCTCCCAGGTATGCGTGCCCTGTCCCCTGCCTGCGGTCTGATAATCAGCCACGGCAATGGTGAGTGCAGCCTCATCGTATGAATCTAAATCCTTCAGGAAGCGATTGGTAGAATCTACATCCTTTAATCGTATTATCTTCTTTTCCATTTTATCTTTTTCTTAATATATATATATAATGTACAAGCCGTACTTATATATAGGTACGCCCCATTACATGACATGACTACAGTATCAGCATCGGATTGAAGGCATCCTTGAGATGTTCAAGGTGCTCCACCTGATGACCTACACCTACGACAGATATGATATCGAAGCGCAGTTCCTTATCCACCTGATGCTCCTTGACATAAGCATTGGCGGCTATTGCCAGATTGCGCATCTTTCTGCCATCAACGGCTTCCTCAGGCTGTTGGTATTCATCACCGGAACGGGTCTTCACCTCTACCACTGCCAAGGTCTTTCCATCTGGCGAAAGCGCAAGAATATCCAAGTCTCTCTTACCTATCTTCCAGTCGCGGTCGATGATAACATAGCCTTCGTCTTCAAGGTAAAGCGCAGCCTCGTCTTCTCCCCATTTGCCTAATTCATTATGCTCTGCCATAGTCTATTTCCTTTATTTTGTATCAAAAGATACTTTTACCTTGCAAAAATAATAAAAATAGTTCACACTTCAAACTTTTTTATGTAATTTTGCACTAAAAACAATGGAAGATATCAAGAAAAAAGACGAAGCATACATGCGCCGTGCCTTGATTGAGGCACAAGCAGCATTTGATGAAGACGAAATACCGGTAGGTGCCATTATCGTATGCAAGGACCGGATCATATCCCGTGCCCACAATCTTACCGAGATGCTGACTGACGTCACAGCCCACGCTGAGATGCAAGCCATCACATCGGGTGCCAATATGCTGGGCGGAAAATATCTGAAGGACTGCACGCTCTATGTCACCGTTGAACCTTGCGTCATGTGCGCAGGAGCTTTGGGATGGGCACAGATTAGCCGGGTGGTATACGGAGCCAGTGATGAGAAGAGGGGGTATACAAAATATGCGCCCGATGCACTGCATCCTAAGACTACAGTTACATCGGGCGTATTGGAAGACGAGTGCAGGGCACTCATGCAAGATTTCTTTGCCAGAAAGAGATAGAAATCTCTTTCTCTAACTCTTTCTGTTTTTATTACTTAATTTCAAATTCCGGATGATTACTTATTCTCCAATTGATTACTTAACCAAAACAACCAGATACTTGCTGGTGCTCCAGAAGAGCTGTGAGTTGGTGATGCGGAGTGTATACTGCTTGTTGGCATCACGAACCAGAGAATAGCTGCTTGATGGGTGGGTAGTAAGCAACTTAGCTGACTTAGAGTACAACTTAATCTCTGAGAGGTTGCGAATATCCACCTTGGTGAAGTAATTCTTGTTGAAGTTGCCAGTCATGACCTTACCGTTCTGAATGATACTCTGCTCCTTCAGCTCCTTCTTGGTACCGAATACATACCATGCGGTATGGATCTGCTTATCCTGAGCATTGATAGTCTCAGTCTTCTGATTGCTCTCAGCAGTAAGACGGTTGGTCTTGGTATTGAGGTTATTTACTGTCTCATCGAGTGCAGCAATATGAATATCCTTCTTGTCGAGTTCCTCACGCAGAGTCTGGAGCTGTGCATTCTTCTCCTCCAACTGCTTCTGCAAGCCCTCGATAGTCTTCTGCAGCTGAGCACCCTTCAAGGTACCGTTGGCAAGCTGCTTCTGGAGCTTGGCAATGAGTTCACGGTTCTGCTTCATACGATCAGCAATGAACTGGATGTCTTCCTTGAGCTTCTGCTTCTTGTTGACACCCTCGCCATCCTTAGCAAGACTTACGCGATGCTCAGCCTCACTAATCTGCTGGAAACCTTCCTCAATCTCATTCAAGGTACCCATCAAATCGTTAATTTCACTGTCTTTCTGGGCAATAATGCCATTAAGAGAATCTGCCTGAGCAGTGTTTTGAGCAGCAGAATCATTATTCTTGCCGTTGTTACAACCAGTCAAACAAAATGCTGCTACGCATGCTACTAATAAAAACTTTTTCATAATCTTTCTCCTTATATGATTTAATAATTCGTACTTATACTACATAAAAGAAAGCGTGTATACGCCCCCTATTTATAGTAATTACGCTGTCGCTTCTTTATTATTACGTGATAAACCCGTATTTATTACATTCAAATACAGATTTATTTACTGATTCATGTTTTTTCTACGTTCTTCGCGTTTTTTTTCCTTCAATTCTTCTTTTAATTGTTTAGGATCCTTACCTGCCAACACGATGACGAACTCACCTCTTGGCTCCACCTCCTCAAAATGGGCGATGACCTCTGCGAGGGTTCCTCTTACGCTTTCCTCGTGTATCTTGGAAATTTCCCGACAACAGCTCACCTGCCTGTCTTCACCGAAATTCTCAGCAAACTGCTGCAAGGTTTTCACCACACGATAAGGCGACTCATAGAATATCATAGTTCGCACTTCGTCCTTGAGAGATTCCAGATAGGTTTGTCTGCCTTTTTTCTGAGGAATAAATCCCTCAAAGCAGAATCTATCACAAGGCAATCCCGACGACACGATGGCAGGAATGCATGCCGTAGGTCCCGGAAGGGTCTGCACGGTTATGCCCGCCTTTGCCGCCTCGCGAGCCAGATAGAAGCCCGGATCGCTGATGCCTGGTGTTCCAGCATCACTGATAAGAGCAATGGTTTCACCAGCCTTCAATCGTTCAACGATAGAAGCAGAAGTGCCATGCTCATTAAACTTATGATGCGCAACTAATCGATTTCGAATATCGAAATGTTTCAGCAGGACACTCGATGTTCGAGTGTCCTCCGCGAGCACCAAATCAGCTTCTTTCAAGACTCTGATGGCTCGCATTGTCATGTCCTCCATGTTACCAACAGGAGTAGGTACGATATACAATATGCCCATACAGGGTACAAATGTAGTTAATTAATCTTTCTAAGCAAAAAAAAATGCGTTTTCTTTGCATTTTTTAAAACCTTATGAGTAATTTTGTACCCGAAATGACAGAAAATCTAATTGGGGAGGCACACCGCCCCGGAAGAATTGAAGTGGTGTGCGGATCAATGTTCTCTGGAAAAACAGAGGAATTGATACGAAGAATGAAGCGTGCGAAGTTCGCCAAGCAGAAGGTGGAAATTTTCAAACCTGCGCTTGACACTCGTTACTCCGAGGAAAACGTAGTGAGCCATGATCAGAACTCTATCCGATCTACTCCTATCGAGTCCTCTGGATCCATACTCCTTTTGGCCTCTGATATCGATGTTGTCGGTATTGATGAAGCCCAGTTCCTAGACAATGGCCTGGTAGATGTATGCAATCAGCTTGCCAACCGTGGCGTCCGTGTGATCGTTGCAGGTCTCGACATGGACTTCAAGGGTGTTCCTTTCGGACCAATCCCAGCCCTCTGCGCCATTGCTGATGATGTGACCAAGGTTCATGCCATCTGCGTAAAATGCGGAGCCCTGGCTTACGTGAGCCACAGATTGGTTCATAACGACAAGCGGGTGCTATTGGGCGAAAAGGATGAATACGAGCCTCTCTGCCGCGACTGCTATCAGAAAGCCCTCCACAAGGAGGAGTGAAAAGTGAAGAGTGAAGAATTCAATAGCCTTTGCTAATCATAAAGCTCAAAGTTCAAAGTTCAAAGTTCAAAGTTCAAAGTTCAAAGTAATATGCCTAAGGAGATTACATTCGATAAGTTTATACGATGGGCAGGCGTTACGCTCATCGTCTTTGCGGTGTTATATATCACCAATTACTTGAGCGAGGTACTTTTACCATTCGTCATAGCATGGTTTTTTGCCTACCTGCTCTATCCGGTCGTGAAGTTTATCGAGAACAAACTCCACATCAAGGTTCGTGCCCTGTCCATCATCCTGGCAATGGGAGCCGCCATCGCTGTCGTCGGTGGAGTACTGTGGCTTATCATACCACCAATGATCGACCAGTTTGACAAACTAGGAGAAGTCTTGACACGCTGGCTACATCAAACCACCCACACCAACAACCTGACAGCGATGATCAAGGAGTGGCTGCAAGAGAACCAGGCACAGATAGAACATTTTCTGAAGAGCAAGGACTTCAGCGATGCCCTCAAGACAACGATGCCAAAATTGTTCTCCGTTGTAGGACAAACAGCAAACATCATCATCAGCATCGTGGCATCCATGATTACCTTATTATATATGTTCTTCATTCTGCTCGACTATGAAACATTAACCGCCAACTGGGTTCGCATCTTCCCAAAGAAGAACCGCCCTTTCTGGCAAGAGCTGATGAAAGATGTAGAACGTGAGCTCAACAACTATATCCGCGGCCAGGGAATGGTAGCCCTCTGCATGGGTATCATGTTCTGTATTGGCTTTACCATCATCGGCTTCCCGATGGCTATCGGTCTGGGCATTCTGATAGGTATCATGGACCTGGTACCTTACCTTCATACCTTCGCCCTCATCCCTACCGCCTTCCTTGCCATGCTCAAGGCGGCAGATACCGGTCAGAACTTCTGGATGGTCTTCGGACTTGCTTTCCTGGTATTCTGCGTGGTTCAGGTGATTACGGATATGGTGGTCACGCCAAAGATTATGGGCAAGGCGATGGGCTTGAACCCAGCTATTCTGCTATTAAGTCTTTCCATCTGGGGTGCCCTGCTGGGCTTCATCGGCCTGATTATCGCCCTGCCTCTCACCACCCTGCTCATTGCTTATTGGCAACGGTATGTAACGCGAGAAAAGCCACAATACAAGACTCCAAGCACTCCACCTGATAAAACTCTGCAAAATGCTGAAGAGATAGCTCATTCCCTCAAAATGAGTGGAAAATTGGCTGAAAAAGCCATTTATGAGAGCGAAAATAAAGAAAAAAAGCAAAAAAACGACTAAATATTTGGTTATTTGAAAAATATATCGTACCTTTGCACTCGCTTTTGAAACCAAAGGTTGGAGATTGACTCGCTAGCTCAGCTGGTAGAGCACAACACTTTTAATGTTGGGGTCATGGGTTCGAGCCCCATGCGAGTC
>USQD01000082.1 GCA_900556795.1 uncultured Prevotella sp.
ATTAATACTAACGGTTTCTTATTTTCCATAAAAATATCTTTCTTTTTGGTGCAAAAGTACGAAAAAACCTTTAAAGAAACACAATTCTCACATTATTTTTGTATCTTTGCCGAAAATTTACTAATAAAATGGGAAAGATAATCGCATTAGCTAATCAAAAAGGCGGTGTTGGCAAGACTACCACCACCATAAATTTGGCTGCATCATTGGCCACTCTCGAGAAGACCGTTCTAGTGGTTGACGCTGACCCACAGGCCAACGCATCCAGTGGATTGGGAGTAGACATCAGCGAGGTTGATTGCTCTATCTATGAGTGCATCATCGACCACACGGATGTCCGTGATGCCATCTACACCACCGACATCAATGGTCTGGACATCGTACCTAGCCATATCGACCTGGTGGGAGCAGAGATAGAAATGCTGAATCTCAAGAATCGCGAGAAGGTCATCAAAAATCTTCTGGAACCTATCCGCGATGAATATGATTTTATCCTTATCGATTGTTCCCCATCACTGGGTCTCATCACCGTCAACTCGCTGACAGCAGCCGACAGCGTGATCATTCCTGTGCAATGTGAATATTTCGCTCTTGAAGGAATTAGCAAATTGCTCAATACCATCAAAATCATCAAGAGCAAACTCAACCCGAAATTAGAAATCGAAGGCTTCTTGCTGACAATGTACGATAGCCGTCTTCGCCTTGCCAATCAGATTTACGATGAGGTAAAGCGACATTTCCAGGAACTGGTTTTCAAAACCGTTATCCAGCGCAATGTGAAATTGAGCGAGAGCCCTAGCCACGGTCTGCCAGTCATCCTTTACGATGCTGAAAGCAATGGTGCAAAAAACCATTTGGCATTGGCCAAGGAAATTATCAACAAGAATAGTTAAGATTTGGAAATTGAACCCTTCAAGAAAGTTCAATGTTCAAGATTCAAAGTTCAAAGTAAAAAATGGCAGTACACAAGAAATATAACAACGGAACAAAAAGCAATGCGCTAGGCCGCGGACTCGATGCCCTCATATCCACAGAAGGCGTTCGCACTCAAGGCAGCAGCACAATCAATGAAATAGCCATCGACCAAATCGAGGCAAACCCCAACCAGCCACGACGCGAATTTGACGAAGAGGCTTTGCGCGAACTGGCAGAGAGCATCAAGGCAATAGGCATCATTCAGCCTATCACACTGCGCCAGGTTGCAGAAAACCACTTCCAGATTATTGCAGGTGAGCGCCGCTGGAGAGCATCCCAACTGGCAGGACTTACAGCCATCCCGGCTTACATCCGCACCATCAGCGATGAAAACGTGATGGAAATGGCGCTCGTAGAGAACATCCAGCGCCAGGACCTTAACGCCATAGAGATTGCACTGGCATATGAGCATCTCTTGGAGAATGAAGGCATGACCCAGGAAAAAATTTCTGAAAGAGTAGGAAAAAGCCGAGCAGCCATCGCCAACTATCTCCGACTACTCAAGTTACCGGCACAGGTACAGATGGCACTCCAGAAGAAAGAAATCGACATGGGACACTGTAGAGCCTTGCTCGCACTTGACAGCCCTTCCCTGCAGATCAAGCTCTTCAAGGAGATTCAAAAGAACGGCTATTCCGTACGCAAAGTGGAAGAAATGGTACAGCATCTGAAAAACGGTGAGGATATCGAGAGCGGAAAGAAGACGATAGCTGCAAAAACTCAGTTGCCTGAGGAATTCACAGCCATCAAGAACCGCTTGTCACAGTTCCTCAACACCAAGGTTCAATTCACCTGCTCGCCAAAGGGAAAAGGAAAAATTAGCATTCCGTTCGCCAATGAAGAAGAACTGGAACGCATCATGAAAGTTTTCGACCAATTGAAACAAGAATAAATGAGATTAGAAAATATCTGTATCACGGCTTTACTGCTGGTTAGCTCTACGCTTTCTTACGCACAGAAAAACAGAGAGAAGACCGATGTCAACGTACCTGCCATCGCCTCTGCCGACTCGGTAAAGATGCCTGTCGACTCTGTTCTCACTGCGCAAGACAGCAGCAACCTGGCAAAGCTCAACCAATCGCTCAAACCAGTTAAGAAAAAACGCGACTGGAGCACCTGGCACCCAGAAGCAAAAAGAGCTATGTGGATGGCGCTCGTCTTGCCGGGAGCAGGCCAAATATACAATCGTAAATATTGGAAACTGCCTATCATATACGGCGGTTTCGTAGGTTGCGCATACGCCATCACCTGGAACAACCAGATGTATCACGACTATTCGCAGGCCTACCTTGACATCATGGACGATGATCCTAACACGCAAAGCTACAATCAGTTCTTGCACTTAGGAGCCACCATTGACGAATCGAACATCGATCGCTACAAGGAAATATTCCGCAAGAGAAAAGATAAATTCCGCAGATGGAGAGACATGGGAGTATTTGTCATGATTGGCGTATACGCATTCTCTGTCATTGATGCCTACGTAGACGCATCACTATCTGAATTTGATATTTCAGACGATTTGACACTTAGAGTAGAGCCAACGGTTCTGAACGACAAGCGAACCAACAATCCGTTCAAATCTACATCGCTCGGATTACAATGCTCACTCAGATTTTAACAAAATGAACAAAATATCTCTTACAACAAAAATGAACAAAATATCTCTTACAACAAAATAATGACGAGAAAATAGAACAGAAAGAAATGAAGAAGATTATAATCATGGCAGCCGCTCTGCTTTTGGGATTGCAGGGCATGAATGCTCAGACAGAAAACGATGAAAACGATGACATTATCACCGTAACAGATAAAGACGGAAAATCAGAGGAAATTGAAATTCCTGAAGGAATGGAAGACAACCTCGATAGCCTCTTACATCTTTATAATACACAGACATATCTCATGCCTGATACTTCCTGCAACTATCAGGACATCAATCCTGTATTCGATAAGGAAGTATACGTAGACCGCTTGAAGAGAATGCCTACCATCATCGAAATGCCATACAACGAAGTGGTACAGAAATTCATTGACCGCTACAGCGGCAAGTTGCGCAGATCGGTAAGTTTCATGTTGGGAGCCAGCAATTTCTACATGCCAATCTTTGAGGAAGCGCTGGAAGCATACAATCTTCCGCTGGAATTGAAATATCTCCCAGTCATAGAATCGGCACTCAACCCTATGGCAGTATCACGAGTAGGAGCCACAGGATTATGGCAGTTCATGCTGCCAACAGGCAAGAGATACGGACTGGAAGTGAACACTCTGGTAGATGAGCGTCGCGACCCGGTAAAGGCATCTTACGCTGCCGCACACTATCTGAGCGACCTCTACAAGATATTCGACGACTGGAGCCTTGTCATTGCAGCATACAACTGCGGTCCAACCAATGTCAACAAGGCAATCCATCGCGCCAAAGGCAATGCAGACTACTGGAACATCTACCCATATCTCCCTAAGGAGACACGTGGATATGTACCGGCATTCATCGCTGCCAACTACATCATGAACTACTATTGCGACCACAATATCTGCCCAATGGTAACAGAACTGCCAGTGAAGACAGATACCGTGCTGGTAAATAAAGATATTCATCTGGAACAGATTGCCCAGGTTCTCAACATCAACATCGAGCATCTTCGCAATCTAAATCCACAATACCGTCGTGACATCGTCAATGGACTCAATAAGCCAATGGCGCTCAGATTGCCATCTACACTGATAGGTGCATTCATCGACCAAGAAGACTCCATCTGTGCATACAAGGCAGACGAACTGTTCCTGAAGCGTACATTTGTAGATGTAAACGAAACAGAACCTGCAGTGAGCCGCTCACGCAGCAGCTATAGCCGCCACAGCAGTGTTAGTTCTTCCCGCTCTTCACGTAGCAGCCGCAACAGCAAGAAGGGAAAGAAAAAGGCAAGAAGCAAGAGTGTAACCATCAGAAATGGAGATACACTTTCAGAAATAGCAGCACGCAACGGAACAACCGTGAAGAAGTTGCGTAAGCTTAACAAGATTAGCGGCAATAATATTCGTGCCGGAAAGAAACTCAAAGTAAAATAATAATTATTGGGAGGGTACATTATGGATGACCAGAACTTGAAAGACCTAGAAAGAGAGCAAGCGGACAATGAATTGATAGGCAATGCCTTTCAACATCTGCTCAACACCTACCTCAGTTCAAGACATAGAAAGAAGGTAGATATAGTAACCAAGGCGTTCAATTTCGCCCGCCAGGCGCACAAAGGAGTGCGCCGACTGTCGGGCGAGCCATATATCATGCACCCTATCGCAGTGGCACAAATCGCTTGCGAAGAAATGGGATTGGGCTCTACCAGCATCTGTGCAGCCCTGCTGCATGATGTGGTAGAAGACACAGACTATACGGTAGAAGACATCGCAAATATCTTTGGCACCAAAATAGCCCAAATCGTTGATGGACTCACCAAGATCAGTGGTGGAATCTTCGGCGACAAAGCCTCGGCACAGGCAGAAAACTTCAAAAAACTGTTGCTTACCATGAGCGATGACATCCGCGTTATCCTCATCAAGATTTGCGACCGTCTGCACAATATGCGCACCCTCCAGTCGCAACCAGCCAACAAGCAGTACAAGATTGCAGGCGAGACCTTATATATATATGCACCACTCGCCAACCGTTTAGGACTGAACAAGATAAAAACCGAACTGGAAGATCTCAGCTTCAGATACGACCATCCACAGGAATATGCCAACATTGAGCATAAACTGGCTGATACTGAAGCTCAACGAGATATTCTCTTCGATAATTTTACCCGTCCTATCCGTGAAGAACTTGACAAGCTGGGTGTAGAATACAAGATCAAGGCACGCGTAAAGAGTCCGTATTCCATCTGGAACAAAATGCAGAACAAACACGTATCCTTCGATGAAATCTACGATATTCTTGCGGTTCGCATCATCGTGACACCAAAGAACAGAGCCAACGAGGTGAACGAATGCTTCAATGTCTATGTTGCCATCAGCAAGATATACAAGAGTCATCCGGACCGTCTCCGCGACTGGCTCAACCATCCTAAGGCAAACGGCTACCAGGCTCTCCACGTTACCTTGATGAGTAAACTGGGTAGATGGATAGAGGTACAGATCAGAAGCGACCGCATGGACGAGGTGGCAGAAAAAGGCTTTGCCGCTCACTGGAAATACAAGGAAGGTGGCGAATATACCGAGGACGAGAATGAATTGAACGACTGGCTGAGCACCATCAAGGAAATTCTGGACGATCCACAACCAGACGCCATGGACTTCCTCGATGCCATCAAGCTGAACCTCTACGCTTCTGAAATCTTCGTATTTACCCCTAAGGGAGAAATCAAGACAATGCCAGCAGGATGTACGGCGCTCGACTTTGCCTTCCAGATACATACATTTCTTGGAAGCCACTGTATCGGAGCCAAGGTAAACCATAAACTGGTACCATTAAGCCATAAGCTACAAAGTGGAGACCAGGTGGAAATCCTTACGTCCAAGAGTCAGCACGTACAGCAGGCATGGGTCAATTTCGTAAGCACAGCAAAGGCTAAGAGTAAGATTCAAGCTATCCTGCGCCGCGATTCCAGAGAAATCCAGAAAAAAGGCGAAAACATTCTCCTGGACTGGCTGAGCAAGAACGGCATGGAGATGACTACATCAGTCATCGACCGTCTCTGCGAATACCATAATATCCAGAAGCATGAAACTTTCTTCCAGTCACTTGGCGACCATTGCATCATTTTGGGCTACAAGGATCTGGATGAGCTCCTAGGAAAGAATAAGAAGCCAAAGCAGACTTCCAGCTGGCGTAACTATATTCCGTTCCTTGGCAAGAACAAAGACAAGGAACAGGCTGAAGGAACCATCAAGCCACAAGAGCTGTTTATTGTGGGCAAGGATTTCAACAAAAAGAAACCGCTCATCATTACAGAAGAGAACATCAATCAGTTTATCTTCACAGACTGCTGCCATGCCATTCCAGGTGATGATATCATGGGATACATTGACAACAAGAACCGCATCGAGATACACAAACGCTCATGCTCTGTGGCTGCAAAACTGAAGTCCAGCTACGGCAACCGCATCGTTGATGCCAAATGGGATATGCACAAGAAGCTGCTCTTCGATGCAACCATTGAAATCAAGGGTATCGACCGCAAGGGTATGCTGCTTGATGTGAGCAAGGTTATCAGCGACCAGCTCGGCATCAATATCCATAAGCTCACTATCAGTAGCGACAATGGAATCTTTGATGGTACTATCGAACTCCGCATACACGACCGCGAAGAGGTTAAGATCATCATGGATCAACTCAAGAAGATTGAGGACTTGCAGGAAGTACAGAGAATCCTATAATAAGATGTACTGAGAGTTCTACAAGATGAAGAAATTAGAAGTTAGGAGTTGGAAGTTATTTCGCGTCCAACTTCTAACTTTCATCATATTTAATAATAAACAACAAGCTTAAAAACAATGAAAAAATTATTCTTATCATTTTTGATGATGTTGACCATGTTGCCTTTGGCAGCAGCCAACAAGTATGACAATCCTGATACAATCGTAGTTTCCCGTGATGGCACAGGTGAGTTCCGTACCATTGACGAAGCCATCGAAGTTTGTCGTGCCTTCATGGAGTACACCAAGGTAATCTATGTAAAGAAGGGCGTGTACAAGGAAAAGCTCATCATCCCTTCATGGCTCACCAACATCACCATCTGCGGTGAAGACCGTGACCAAACCATCATCACATGGGATGATCACGCCAACATCAAGATGCCAGTAGGCGGACTCGATTCTGAAGCAGCCGTCAAGGGTAAGCCTATGGGAACCTTCCGTACTTATACACTCAAGGTACAGGGCAGTTACATCACCCTGAAAAACATCACCATCGAGAACAATGCAGCCAAACTGGGACAAGCAGTTTCCCTACATCTGGAAGGCGATCATATCCTGGTGCAGAACTGTCGATTGCTGGGCAATCAGGATACAGTCTATACAGGCATTGCCAACAACCGCTCTGCCTTTTACGACTGTTATATCGAGGGAACCACCGATTTCATCTTTGGTCCAGGAAGAACATGGTTTGAGAATTGTGAGATTCATAGCAAGGCTAACAGCTACATCACAGCTGCATCCAGTCCTGCCGGTCAGGAATATGGTTATGTGTTCAATAAGTGCAAGCTCACCGCAGAGCCAGGTATTGACAAAGTTTACCTGGGCAGACCATGGCGTCCTTATGCCGCTACCCTCTTCATGAATTGCGAAATGGGTAGTCACATCCGTCCTGAAGGATGGCACAACTGGGGCAAGCAGAGCAACGAGCAGACAGCCCGCTACAGCGAATATAACAACCATGGTGCAGGCGCTACAACCAAGGGCAGAGTAACCTGGAGCCATCAGCTCACCAAGAAAGAAGCAGCTAAAGTTACCATCAAGAATGTCTTCGGTGAAGAAGCGTGGTAACCCTAGCTAATCATAAAGTTCAAAGTTCAATATTCAAAGTTCAAAGTACTAAACCAGTCCATCGAGCTGTTTTTTGAGCTCTTTGAGCTGGTCTCTCACAGATATCAGGGTGTCGAGAACGTCAGACGACTTCTCGGCACCCGCTCTGTTTTGACTCAGATACTTACGTGCCGCAGCAATCTTCAATCCCTTCACCTTAATAAGGTTATAAATCAGCTTTACCTGTTCAATATCCTTCTCTGTATATTGACGAACCTTGTTGCCAGAAACCTTTGGTTTCAGGAAAGGAAACTCCTTTTCCCAATATCTCAGGGAAGACTCATTAACACCTACTTCTTCTGCCACTTCCTTGATAGAATAGTATAATTTTGATGGTTTATCTGAATTTATTGCCATTTTTTCCGTCTTTAATTTCAAAAATAATTAATTTAGTTGCAAAAT
>USQD01000083.1 GCA_900556795.1 uncultured Prevotella sp.
TTGTCTATCTCATCAAATTCCTTACCCATGTTCAGGTTCAGATAGATGGTATAAAGCGGCAAGGCCCAGTGATCCTGATTATCGGGCATCATCTCCCGGTATTTTTCCAGATATGGCAAAGCCTTCTTGTAATCACTCAGTATCTGCATGCGTTGCTTATTGGATTGATTCAGGTTCTTGTCCTGCTCCACAGCCATATTGAAGTAAGCCAGTCCTGCATTCAGATAGGTTCCCGGCATGGAATCGTTCTGGGCAATGACCTGGTCGCATACCTTGATGCAATCCTTGTACTTGCAGAGATTGAGCAGCAAGGTGCTCTTGGTAAAGAGATAAATATCGTTCAGCGAATCTACAGCCAGCGCCTGATTGACCACATTCATCGCTGAATCGAGCTGGTTTTTCTCAGAATAGTATTCTACCAGACGAGGAAAGAAGAACGGGAATTTCGGAGCCTTCGAGAATCCATCCTTCAATGTAGCCACATATCTGACAGTATCCTTATCCAGCTTATAAGTCTCAGCCAGATACTGCAACATATAATTGTAATGTACCGTATCCTTCAATGCTTCGTATGAATGATGCAAGGTGGCCCTGCTGTTCTTCATCTTATAACCGGAATAAACTGCCCAATAGGCAGCAGTATAGAGCGGAGGATTCTTGCTCTGGAAATCATTGCCCTTGAAGAGAGGCTTGGTAGCGCAGTCGATATATAAATCGAAGAACTGATAAGCCTCAGGATACTTCTTCTTCTGGAGAAACCAGACGCCACCGTTGTAGATATTCGGACGGAGACGCTTGAGATATTCAGCATGCGCCTTGCGATACTCTATATCCACCTTGCCCTTCCGGTTGGGAACCATCTCTACCGAATCCAGCCCCTGGGCAATGAGAAACATCTGCTTGGCAAGATTGAAAAGCTGGGCGGTATCATACTTCTGCTTGAGATACAGCTTTTCATTACCCTGTTCATACTGCTTTCTGACAGCATCAAAGAGCGTAACCCAAATCTTCTTGTTGCTCTGATTAGCCGAATCCTTCAAGAGTTTCTCCATGCTAACCTGTGCCTTGTTCAGGTCCTTGCCCGCCTTGACCAAATCACGGGCAGCCGTAATCTCCTTCTTCTGAGCCTGCATCCCAAATGGAAGCCCGAAGAAAAGGACTATTGTAAACATCCATACGTATTTCAATCTTGTCATATCTGAATCTCTTTATATAATAAATTTCTTATCGCTTACTGCATTTTTATCTTACTGAGATAATTTCCTATCTTACGGAGATATTTTCCTATCTTACTAAGATAATTTTCTATCTTACAGAGATAATTTCCTATCTTACGGAGATAAAATAATATCCTACTGCAATTTCTTCCTTACTTACTACAGTAGTCGAAATAATACCAGTACGTATTTCCATAAGTATCACGGATAGCATTCTGCATTTCCTGCTTGTTCGCATACTTATGTTCCAACTGCTGATAGTCCTGGAAGTCAGTATCCACCACATTGTCGTGATACTCGATGACAGGCTTGCTGCGACGATGGATATAGAGCGTCAAAGCCTCCTTGTAATGAGTAGGGAGCTTGGCGGTCTTCACATCATAATGCTTGCACAGAGCCACGACAAACTGATCCAGCTTCTTGTCAAGCAGCAGCGCACAGAGCTTGTAATCTTCCGGCTTGCGATATACCAGATGCTGCATCTTCATCGAATCGGTAGGTGCCTGCATCCAGCGGGGAGATCTCCACATCAATGACTTGACGGTAACGCTATCCGGTATCATCGCCTTACTGCCGCCAACCAACGGATAGGTAAACAGCTTGTCGGCAAGCTGGCCTGTATGATGCAGACTGGCTATGCGCAGCATGGTAAGCGAGGAATCTGTCTGCAATGACTTTCTGCCCACCTTCAGCGCCTCAGCATAATTCTTCTGCTTCATCAACCGTTCCATCTTCATACGTTCGTGGAACAGGCGGTCGTTGCTTGCCACAAAGTTCATCACTACAATCATCGCCATCAGCAGGAAAAGGTTAATCCACATATACTTGGACAGCCACCCGCTGCTATGAGGCTCCTGCTCCAGAGGTTCCAGCTGCCTGATGACCCATACCGCTCCGCCGAAAGCCAGAAGGCACAAGGGAACCACTATCCACCAGGCACCGAGGGAATGATGAATATCCACATCCGTAGGAATGTCGGTGATGACGGTAAGTATCAGGAAAGAAGGAAAATACGTAAGAGCATGAAAGCGACGCTTTACCTGAGTTAACGCATAGACACCCAACTGCAGGATATAAAGTACCAACGTAATCAGCAGTGGGGCGAATGTATAGCTATAATCGGTTTTACCATCACTCAGTACATGCTGGGCAACGGCTAATACATCTGCCTGGTAAAACGCCAGGTAGCAATAAACAAAAATGATAAAGACAATAGCACAAGCGAAGTGCATCTTCGCTGTGCTATTCTTTTTATTTCCCATAAAATTTATCTACATTAATTTTTCTTCAGCACCAATGCTGTGCGGGCTGGCAGATAGAGCTTCAGCCACTCCTTGCGATCGTTCATATAGAGAGGATCGTAGGTCGTGAGATGTGTCAGTTCATCATCATTCAAGCCATTACCGCCGAACGCCTTGTTGTCTGTATCAAGCACTACGCTGTAAGCACCTGTAGGAACAAGGAAACCATAATCGGTAAACGAACGGGTTGGCGAGAAGTTGAACACGAAGAGCAAGTCGCCTCGCATGTAGGCTAGAACCTGATCTCCATCATTGTGCCAGATCTCAACAACTGGTGTCTTGTTAAAATTCTTTTCGCTCGTAATTGTCTTGAGCATTGCTTTATCGAAATCGCCTAAGTAATGATAGCACAATTCCTTATTGTCTACCAGGTTCCACTGGCGACGGGCATACTTATAGCTCCAGCCATTACCCTCACGAGGGAAGTCAATCCACTCTGGGTGGCCAAACTCATTACCCATGAAGTTCAGGTAACCACCATTGATGGTTGATGCAGTAGCCAGACGAATCATCTTATGCAGAGCTATACCGCGGTGAACCACATCGTTCTCATCACCCTTCTTGAAATGCCAGTACATATCGGCATCAATGAGACGGAAGATGATGGTCTTGTCGCCTACCAGTGCCTGGTCATGACTCTCACAATAAGAGATGGTCTTCTCGTCAGCACGGCGGTTCTTGATCTCCCAGAAGATGCTGGATGGCTTCCAGTCTTCATCCTTCAATTCCTTGATGGTCTTGATCCAGTAGTCAGGAATGTTCATCGCCATACGGTAGTCGAAGCCATAGCCGCCGTCTTCAAACTTGGCAGCCAGTCCTGGCATTCCGCTCACCTCCTCGGCAATGGTAATCGCATTCTTGTTCACCTCATGAATCAGACTGTTGGCAAGAGTAAGATAGCAGATGGCATTATCGTCCTCATGGCCGTTGAAGTAATCGCCGTAGTTGCAGAATGCCTCACCCAATCCATGGCTGTAATACAGCATAGAAGTTACACCGTCGAAGCGGAAGCCATCGAAATGGAACTCTGTAAGCCAGAACTTGCAGTTGCTCAGCAGGAAGTGAATCACCTCGTTCTTACCGTAGTCGAAGCAGAGACTGTCCCAAGCCGGATGTTCGTGACGGTCGCCAGGATAGAAATACTGGTTAGGATCGCCGGCAAGATTGCCAAGGCCCTCAATCTCGTTCTTCACTGCATGAGAATGAACGATATCCATGATAACAGCAATACCATTCTGATGAGCCGTATCAATAAGATCCTTCAACTCTTCAGGAGTACCGAAACGGCTGCTGGCTGCAAAGAAGCTGCTCACATGATAACCGAAGGAACCATAATATGGATGCTCCTGGATAGCCATGATCTGGATGCAGTTGTAACCGTCCTCGATGATGCGAGGCAATACATTCTCCTTGAACTCAGTATAGGAACCTACCTTCTCGGCATCCTGACTCATACCGATATGGCACTCATAGATCAAAAGCGGAGTAGTCTTTGCCTTGAAAGTCTTCTTCTTCCATTTGTAAGGCTCCGGATTCCATACCTGTGCAGAGAAAATCTTGGTCTGTTCATCCTGTACCACGCGCTGAGCCCAAGCAGGGATCCGCTCGCCTTCGCCACCTTCCCAGTGAACCTTCATCTTGTAGAGGTCACCATGCTTCATTGCCTTTTCAGGAAGCTTCAACTCCCAGTTGCCTGAGTTTTTCACTCTCTTGGCACGATACTTTTCTGTCTCCTTCCAATCGTTGAAATCGCCGATGAGATAGATATCGGTAGCATTAGGCGCCCACTCACGAAACACCCAACCCTTCTCTGTCTTGTGAAGGCCGAAGTACTCGAAACCGTTGGCAAAATCACTCAAGGTAGTCTTGCCGTTATTGGTGAGCTGTGCCATCTTCCAGAGAACGTGGTCGTGGCGGCCGCGGATAGCATCCTCATAGTCTGCCAGATAAGGATCGTTCTTTACAAGTCCTATATGTTTAACAGCAGCAGCCTTGGTTGTCTTCTTGCAGGCAGTCTTCTTGACTGCTGTCTTCTTGGCTGTTGTCTTCTTAGTTGTAGTCTTCTTTTCTGTTGCCATGGATTATAGATTTAAAATATATGATGTGTATTCGATTGAGAACTTGCCCTATATTAAGCCTTGATCTTGAAGATGGCCTTGCGGATGGCGCCCTTGCCGATACATGGCTGATGACCATCCTCTGGCCAGAAGATGGCAAACTGACCTGGCTTGCAAGTAACGAGCGTCTGTGCCTTCACACCAGGATATTTGGTGATATCCTTAGCCTCGTTGTACTCTACCTCAGGAAGGTCCTTCAAAGGAGTATATCCGTAGGTTTCCTCGTTATCAAGTGGAATCTGAATATCAATCATCTTGCGATGAGTCTCGATAACGGCATCCTCCTCTTTCTTACCCTGAGCCTCAGCGATATTCAGGAAAAGGTCTGCGCCCTGAATAGGATGCTTACCTGACTCAAGCTGAGCGAGATCATTCTCCTTTACAAACTTCACCACTTCTGGGAAGAGTGGATTGAGAGAGATATATCTCTCCAAATTGTCTAATGTATCAATTACCATAGTCTTACTTTGAACTTTGAGATTTGAACTTTGAACTCGGAACATTGAACATTGAACTTTATGATATGTTCGCTGTTCAGTATCTCGTTATTAATTCCTATTATTCCTATTTATTATTTCTTTATTATTCCTATTTTTCCGATTAATCTTCTTTATTAGTTCTATTAAATTCGATTAATCTTCGAAACGCTTGCCGTTTTCATAGGTTCCCTTGGCAGTAACCTGACCATTGCGGTCTTTCTCCACAAATCTGCCATCACGCATATCATTGCGATAGTTACCCTCGAAACGCTTGCCGTTCTTATCTTCCTCGATGCAGGCACCCTCACGCTTACCCTTGCGGTAATTACCCTTGAAGCGGCGACCGTCGGCATAGTGAATCACTACATTGCCTTCTACATGACCGTTACGGAATTCACCCTCGTAGATATCACCGTTCTTCTTGGTCAGCTTGCCTCTGCCATTCTGCAGATCATCCTTCCAGGAACCTACATAGATATCTCCGTTCTTCCAGACGAAAGTACCCTGTCCGGAACGCTGTCCGTCAAGAAACTGTCCAGTATACTTTGAGCCGTTCATCGCACGGAAGATACCTTCACCGGTTCGTTCGCCCTGGACATAATCGCCTTCATAGACATCACCGTTGTGAAATTTATAGATGCCCTTGCCGTCCTGGATATCATCTTTCCAGTCGCCATTATATACATCGCCATCAGCATATTTGAAGACACCTTTTCCGGAACGCTGGTTATTTACCCACTGACCATCGTATGTCGTACCATCGCCCCAATTGAAGAAACCGTTTCCGTTCTTCATATCGTTCATCCACTGTCCCTTGTATTGGGCACCGTTGGAATAGGTATAGGTACCTCTACCCTGTCGCTTGTCCTTATACCAGTCACCGTCATACCTGTCACCATTGTAATAATACATGACGCCATGACCGTGCTGGAAGTCTCTGAACCAGAGTCCTACATACTTGTTGTTATTCTGAAAATAGAAAGTACCCTTGCCATGCTGCTGATCCTGCATCCACTGACCTTCATACTTTTCACCGTCAGAGAAAGTATATACGCCATATCCTTCGCGCTTACCTTTCTGATAAGAGCCCTCATAGGTATCGCTGCCATCATTTACCGTAGGAGTGCCGCAGCCAAGCAGCTTGGCGATGCTCTTCGCGATGCTTTCATCGGTCCCCTTGTCGTAAATGACGAGCGTCTTGCTGTAGTTGTACGAATCAGCATCGAGCGTATTCGTTACGTCGTAGCCTTTGTTCGTAAGCGTGCTTGCAGCTGTGGCGGCAACACCCGATACGCCGCTTCCGTTTTGCACTTCGACCTGTTCACCGTGGCCATAGTCGGAAAGACTCGACTCCTCGCCGCTCAAAACGGCTTGAGCCACCGCTTCGCCACCAATACTCCCGTCGGTCACGCCGCCGTTATTCATTGATGCCGACTCGTCGGGCGTGGGAGAGAGGCCCTGATCGATGCGCTTCATCATGGCCGCCCAAGCTTCGTTATTGCTATATTCGTACCAACCGCCATCTTCATACGATGAAATGGTCGGGTTCATGGTCGAATAGATATCGGTAGACGGGTCCATGCCTCGCATCGAATTGGCGACAGCGGCAATATCGGTCACCGACATGTCAGTGGTAATGTAATCGCACAGCGCCGTAACGGTGCTCGCCATGGTCGCCGGGTCGCTGGCCAACAGCTTCTTCGCAATCGCGCCAAGCACCATGCGCTGGTTCGCTGCGCGATAGTAGTCGCCGCCACCGTAGCCAGCATCTTCGTAGGCATGGCGGCTGCGGCACAGAATAAGCGCCTGGTCGCCATTGATCGTCTGTTCGCCGGCAGAGAGGCTGCCACCCGCTTCGGGATCGTCGATATCGATGGACACATTCACATCGACTCCGCCAAGCGCATCGACGACCGCTTTGAAGCCATCAAAGTTGATTTCCGCATAATGGGAGATTGGCACGCCCGCAAATTCCGAAACCGTTTTCACCGCAAGCGACGGGCCGCCAAGCGCATAGGCGGCATTGATCTTATTTATGCCGTAGCCGTCGATATCAACCAGCGTATCGCGCTCAATGGAAACGAGCGTCACCTTCTTTTGCTGCGGATCGATGCGCGCGAGCATCATAGAGTCGCTGCGATACGCATCGCCAAATTCACCGCTCGCATCACGGTCTTCTGATTTGTCAGTGCCCATGAGGAGCATATAGAACGGTTCGGAAAGCGACTTGTCGACAAGTGCGCCGCGCGTTTCGTCATCGATGCCAAAGCTCAACTTGCCGTTGAGGATCCCCATATAGGCAAGCGCCGCGCCGCCGCCCACGAGCAACACCGCAAACAACGCTCCCATTACGCCACCAATGATTTTTCGGCGCTTCTTCTTTGCGCGAATGCGCGCATATTCAGCTTGAGTTGAATCGCGGGAAAACGATGCGGCGCGCTGACGCGCACCCGTATCGCCATACGCAGCGCGCGAATAGGAACGGGCGGCAGAAACCTGGGGACGCGACGCATCCTCGTTGCGGCGAGGGGTATTTGACCGACGAGACGACTCACCCAACGGGAAAGAATCAAAAGAGCTACGGTGCCGAGGGGCCATAGGTTTGCTCCTTGCTATCGAACGTCAAACGCGACGCGCTCAATGCGCGCGCAAAACGAATAATTATCCTATCAGGCAAGATATGCATTGCGTCGACAATTCCACAAAAGCCCACAGCACTGAAAACCTCCTGAA
>USQD01000084.1 GCA_900556795.1 uncultured Prevotella sp.
ATAAAAACTTTTGCTTTTGCATAAAATATTCCACAAAAAAACTCGAAAGTTGTAGATTTTTTATTAATTTTGCAAACATATTAGAAATAACAAAAAGAAACAGACAAAAAGCGAAGCCCAAAAAGCCGAGCTTGGAATTTGACTAAAAAGTATAGCTTATGTATCAATCCACATTGCCTTGCGATTTCGCACTCCCAGCAGAATGGGAGCCACAAAGTGCCATCATGCTGACATGGCCACATGCGGGCACCGATTGGAAGCCCTACCTGCCAGAGATAAACCAGACTTATCTGGAACTGGCAGACATCATTACCCGCTATGAGCATCTGCTTGTAGCTACACCCGACGTGACTGGTATCCAGCTCCTGCTGGAAAACCATCTGAATCAGGAGCAAATGAACCGTATACATCTCTACGAGGTAGAGAGCAATGATACCTGGGCACGTGACCACGGTCCTATCACGATGGTTTTGCGGAAAAAGCAAAACACATGGATGGTGCCAATCCGTATGCTCGACTTTAAATTCAACGGTTGGGGCGAGAAGTTCAGATGGGAAAAAGACAATGCCATCAATCTGAAGCTATACTATATGGCTGCCTTCAATGCCGACATGGAAAACCATCAGGGGTTTGTACTGGAAGGTGGTAGCATAGAAAGTGACGGTAAAGGCACTCTCTTTACCACCTCACAGTGTCTGCTGGCTCCTCATCGCAACCAGCCGCTCGACCATGACAGCATCGATCATCTGCTCAAGACTTTCTTCCATCTCAAGAGAGTGGTATGGCTGGATCATGGCAATCTCATCGGTGATGATACAGATGGCCATATTGATACCATCGTCAGAGTGGCCCCTCACGACACCTTATTATATGTAGGGTGTGATGACCCGGAAGATGAGCAATATGAAGACTTCCAGGCACTTGAAAAGCAGCTTCAATCTCTTTTCACCTGGGAAGGATACCCATATCGCCTGCTCAAGCTCCCGATGCCAGACCCAATCTTTGATGAGGGTGACCGCCTGACTACAGACAAGGACAGCAAGGGCGACCGCCTGCCTGCCACTTATGCCAACTTCCTGATTCTGAACAAGGCTGTGATATATCCAACCTATAATCAGCCAGCGAAGGACGAGGAGGCACGCAAGCAGATACAGCTTGCCTTCCCTGACAGAGACATCATCGGTGTAGACTCACGAACCATCATTCGCCAGCATGGCAGCATCCACTGCCTCACCATGCAATTGCCAGAAGGAGCTCTTAGAGGAGACAAAAACGAATATCCAGAGGCTGCCCAGTGGCAGACATAAAGAACTGCTCATAAAGTCAGATGTTCGAAAATCAAAAGTTCAAAGTAAAAAAAAACAAAGTAAAGAAGTTCAAAGTAAAAAAGCAGAAAAGTAAATGAAACTCGGTATTTTACAACAACATAATACGGCAGATATAGCCAACAACAAAACCCGCCTTGCTGAGGGCATTATCGACCTTGCCCATCGCGGTGCGGAGCTCATCGTTCTTCAAGAGCTTCACAATTCCCTCTACTTTTGTCAGGTAGAAGATGTTGAGCTCTTCGATCTCGCAGAACCAATCCCTGGTCCGTCAACAGAATTCTATGGCAAACTGGCGAAAGATCTCGGTGTGGTTATCGTAACCTCACTCTTTGAACGCAGAGCACCAGGACTTTATCACAACACGGCTGTCGTTATCGAGAAGGATGGCAGTATCGCCGGCAAATATCGCAAGATGCATATCCCAGACGATCCTGCCTATTACGAGAAGTTCTACTTCACCCCAGGCGATCTCGGTTTCCGTCCTATCCAGACTTCAGTAGGCAAACTGGGTGTTTTGGTTTGCTGGGACCAGTGGTATCCGGAAGCAGCCCGACTCATGGCATTGCAGGGAGCAGAAATGCTCATCTATCCTACAGCCATCGGTTATGCAACCTATGATACACCGGAAGAGCAGCAGCGACAGCGCGAAGCCTGGACCACCGTGATGCGTGGTCATGCGGTAGCCAATGGTCTGCCTGTTGTTGCCGTAAACCGAGTAGGCTTTGAACCTGATCCTAGCGAACAGACAGGAGGTATCCAGTTCTGGGGCAGCAGCTTCGTTGCCGGTCCTCAGGGTGAACTCCATTACCGTGCAAGCGATCAGGAGGAAGAAAGTCTGGTTGTTGACATCGACCTCAAGCACAGTGAGGATGTACGCCGTTGGTGGCCATTCCTTCGCGACCGCCGTATAGAAAACTACGGAGACATCACCAAGAGATTTATAGATTAAAGAGATTTATAGATAAATTAAGGTATAGATTTTCAGGATAATGCAGAATTTAGAAGTGATGGTGGTATTGTTCATCATCGTAATTTTAGGCTATGTCGCCTGCAAGTTAGGCTATATGGGCGACAAATTTGACAAGAAACTATCCAGCATCGTAGTGGACATAACCTGTCCACTGCTGGTGCTGTCATCAGTAATGGGGGATGAGTTGCCCGACCGCACGCTCATCCTCCCCCTTTTAGGAGTCGGTTTCCTCACCTATATATTATTATTGGTATTTGGCTTCTGGGTTCCACGCCTCATCACCAAGAACCATGACGACCAGGGTATGATAGGCTTTGCCTTGATGTTTGCCAACGTGGGCTTTATCGGATACCCTATCGTATCGAGCATCTTCGGTCCTAAGGCCATCTTTTATGCAGCCTTGCTGAATATGCCCAATACCTTCTTCATCTTTACGGCAGGTGTGATGCTCATCAAGGGCGAATACAGCATCAAGCAGTTCAATCCTAAGGTGCTGATATCTCCGGCTCTTCTTGCCGCTTTCCTTGCCGCCCTTCTGGTAGCTTTCGGCATCCATACCCCCGATATCATTGCCCGCCCTGTGACGATGGTAGGAAATGTTACGGTTCCTGCCGCTCTTATGATAATC
Source organism: uncultured Prevotella sp. (assembly GCA_900556795.1). GTDB lineage: Bacteria > Bacteroidota > Bacteroidia > Bacteroidales > Bacteroidaceae > Prevotella. Next base: position 2,927 of record USQD01000084.1, read on the forward strand.
GGTTCTTCCATGGCAAAACTTCCCGTCAGGGAGATTATCGGAAGTCCGAAGGTATACATTTCTTCTGTTCTTCGCCTTGTCGTGGTTCCTCTGAGCATCTACTTTCTGTTCAAGGCGTGTGGTGTCCACGATTTGGTTAACAACATCAATACGGTAGTCATAGCGATGCCTGTAGCCAGCTTCGGCACCATGTTCTGCCTGAAATACGGCCGCAATCCATCGCTCATCACTGAGATGACTTTCATCACCACCCTGGGCAGCATCATCACCATTCCTCTGATTACACTGCTGTTTTCTTGATTTTTTCATGATAAGAACCATAAAGTTAGGGAAAAATTTCGCTATTTCCTCTTTTTGCACTATCTTTGCAAGTTGAAAAAACTTAAATGGTTATTATATATGATATTAAACAGTCTTCTTAAAAATACCCGCCTGATGTGTCTGGCTGGTTTTCTTGGCAGTACATTGCCACAGATGAACGCAGCCCCGATAGAACATATTGGCGACAGATACATCATGCACGTTTCAGAGATGGAACTTACCGGTGAAGAATCTCTCCTCGATGTTCTGATGATGTGTCCAGAGGTAATCAGCCTCGATGGCAACAACATCATTGGCGGTGATCCCTTTGCCAATCAATATGGAAAGTTCGTCATCCGTATCGACAATCAGGAATACGGACTCGACTATGCTACCCTGCTCCACCATTTCAAGGCTCGTGAGATTGAAAGCATCAAGGTTTGCCAGAATGCAGAAGTGATGAAGGGCTGCAGCAGTCTGAAGAAAGTAATCGACATCACCCTCCGCAAGGGCGAAAATGGTGTGAGCGGAAGAGTAGGACTATTTGGTGATACCTACGGCGGTGGCAAGGGAATCGTCAGCGTTCTGAGCCAGCAGGATGACCTGCGCATCCTCAGCCACGTAGAAGGCAACTTCCAACGCACCTCCAATAGCGATAAGGATGCTTATCAGAACCAGAGTTCCAATACCATCAACCATTACTCGCACGAGGGAGCCAAGCTCAATGTTCTCTGGACTCCAACCAGCAAGGACATACTCGAAGTGGATGCGATGCAGACCTATACCCGCAATCATTTCACCCATTCACCAGCCGAATATGTACGTGCCTATCATCTGCAGGCTGACTATACCCGGACACTAGGCGAGAATGGTTCCAGCATCCTCTTCACCTTGGGTGCAGAACATATCAGCGACAATGGCAGAACCCAGGAAGAAAGCCAAACCTTCCCTTACCAGAACCACTCCACCTATCCGTTTGCCGTTATAGAGTACGCCTCTCCAATCCTTACCAAAGACCTTTGGATTACAGCAGGTTTTGAGGGCGGTTTGTCTATCGAGAAGAATTGCATTGCTGATTACATCAACCATTCCAACTACGAGGATTTCTATGTCCAGCTGGATTACAATATCGGCAAGTGGGGATTCATGGCTGGTGAACGATACCGTATCATCAATTTCCGCCCTAAGCAGATTACTTCTATCAGCAACTGGGAGCATACCACCCACAACCATATCTACTCGTTCAGTGCATACTATACCTTCACTCCGGGTCATACCCTGCAAGGCACCTTCTGCCGCCGCATCTTCAATCCGGAATTTGGCGACTTTGTAACTGCGGGAGATATGGAGGGCGCATGGAAGCCTACCTATACCACCGATATAAGGAATAGTCTTGCCAATGTTATGGAGTTGAAGTATACCTACAGCAAGCCGAATCTCGTGGTCAGCACCTCGGTGAAGAATATTCACCAGCATCTGATAGACAACAACCACGACAACACATTAGGCATCGGAACCACCGCCTTCTGGCATACCGGCATCCTTCGCCTTACTGCTGGCTTCAACTACTTCTGGGAGCGGGCAGAAACACCAGTGGAAGAGACATCATTAAGAGATACAAGCTATCACAATTTTGCCGTCTTCAAGTTGGCTCCTCAGCTTACTCTGCCAGACGGCTGGCGCCTTACTTCCAATCTCATCTGGTGTACTTACCGTCATACTGCTACTCCTGCCTATACCCCTGCCAATCTCTATGCGGAAGTAGGAGTCTACAAGAATATCGGCAAGCACCTTACCCTGGAAGGCAGATTCCATGATATTGCCAGCCAGCACTTTGGCAACCGTGCTGCTACAATCGGCTGCACCTATTACTTTTAATAGTGAGTAGTGATAAATGTGTAGTGATAAAAAAAGTCCCCTGATGCTTTGCGGCACCAGGGGACTTTTCTATTGTTTAATTGATTTATCGTCAGCAAATGATTATTTTCTAATCATCTTCTTTCCATTCTGGATATAGATACCCTTAGATGGAACATTTTGTATTCTGCGGCCGTTCAGGTCGTAAATGGCCTTATTGCCAGTCTCCTTATCCAATGTTACTGAATGGATGCCGGTAGGCTCCAGATCCTCTACCACATTATCAAAGTATTTAATCCAGTTCTTGGTGTATTGATGAGCCTCATATTTCGCCTTGCTGCCCGGATAGAGATGCAGCGTGCGGGTTAACTGTTCACTCTTATTGGCAAATACACACCAGCTTATCCTGTAAGGAGCCTCCTTATGACGCATATATACATCCGTCAGATAGAAGCAAGCATTGAATGTATTGAGGCCGAATTTCTCTATCGTCTCCGGCAAATCAATCTCCTTCAACATGGTTGCTCTGAAAGCATTGAAGCCCAACTCCTTAACACCGGCAGGCATCTTGAAACTCTCCAGATATTCATTGCCTTCAAATGCATACTTAGGAACCATATCAGCCTTGTAGCTTTCATAAGCCACCACCTTGGCACCGCTCAGGTCGATGCTCTTGAAATAATGGCTCGCCAGCTCATCAAAGTCGCGCTTGTCTATCTCGCCGTTCACCTTGATATTTCTGTATACAAAATAGTCAGGATTTCCGTTGGCAAGTGCTTCCTTCAGCATTCCAGCCCCTATCAGGTTGATTGTAGTATCCTTTTCCTGATAGTTACGATAAGTCTTAACCTCAAGGGTATAAGCCGGTTCAAGACCTCTGAAAGAATTTGGCCTCTCAGTACCCAAAATGATATCATTAACCAGTTTGCCATTCAGTTCAACGCAACAGTTCGCGATGCCTGCGTCTAACGTCAGATAATAATAGTAATAGGAACCGATAACAGGTTTGCCATTATAGAAATTGGTGGAAGGATTATACCACGTTCCTGCTTGCTTAATCGTTGCACCTTCTCCCACTTTCGTTCTGATCTCGTATGTGCGAGGCTCATATCCGGTTGCCGGCAGACGCATTCTCTCAAAGGTTGGATCATACAGTTCTATATACTCTTCTGAGCCATCTTCCTTTGCCATGATAGCCAGATAATCACCCGGTTCTGCATCCACTTTACTCTCAATACTGAAAGACAAAGAAGAATAATAATAACCAGGGGCAAAATCTGTCAGTTTAAAAGGCTTGGATGTTACGATTTCCCTCATCTCGCCCTTCGCATTCATCAGAGCTACGACAACTTCTCCGGTAAAGCTGCGGTCTCCCGTATTGCCGATTGGTGCAGAAAAGATGGTACCTCTCTGTTCCTTCTTTACATCGGTAACATTCATATTCAATGCCTGCAACTGACCGGAAACTTTCAAGAATCCCATGGTAGAGATTTTCTCCGTACCATCAGATGGCTGCAGACCGATTACCGCCGTCTGTCCCAGGTTATATTTATCGCCCGTTGGCTTTCCTGCGCTTTCCGGATTCAGGGCTCCAATCTGGTAGAAGCCATTACAATAGCCGCCCCAGCCCCAGTTTACGCTGAAACTTTCGTCCTTGTATCCGTCGATGATGAAGGAATGGCCGCCAGCCGAAGCATCGGAAGCGGAATAGAGAATCGGACGGTTGGCATCAATCTCGCCACGCAGTTTCGCATTCCATGCCTCAGCCTCCATATCATCTATTGACGCCAGATACGTAAGCTTGCTGTAGCCGAAATACGTCTGCAGGGCAGATATCATATTACCGATATACGCACCACTTTCGTTCTTAGCATACTTCATCTCCACTGCCACACCGAGGTCTGCTATCAATCTTGCCACGCCGTCGAAAGCGGCATCGTTGGTGCCGTCATATTTGACAGGCATGCTTGCCCAATCGTAGGTATGCTCGAAATTGGCTGAGAGGGTCTGTCCGTTCCAGGTATAAGAATGGCTTCCGGTACCCTTGGCAGGATAGCCGTGGTGCTTCATTACGATGGCGCCAGCCGTTGCCACACAGCCTGTTACATAGTTGTTTGGCGTATACTTGTTAAATGGAGCCATCTGATTCCATTCTGCGGTTTTGAGCAGTTTTTCGCCTGTAAAAGCGGCTCTCGTGGCAGTCTGGTTCGCTACATAATTGTCGCCCAGCGCCGCAATCTGCCGTTCATAGCTCTTCAGCAGGTCCTTCAGTCCGTCAGGCAGATTTTCTGCATCAAATGATCCCGTTAAGGTATAGCCCAATACTGGCGTTACGGCATCATCACCTGCGATAATGACGAATCCGCCTGCATCGTTGTTAAATACATAGTAAGCATCAGAGCGTGATGCGGTAGTAGCCGCCTTACTCTTAGCCTTTGCTTTCTGTGGCATTTGCTTTCCCTAAAAACTGTAGGCTTGCTGTTGAGCCTGCCATTGGCTGATTCGCTTAGCTTGAATAGTTGTCTGTCCACAAACGAGCAACAAAACAAGCATCAGTTGAAATTGTACCAGTCGTTTCATACGCTTAAAAATTAAAAGGTTATTATTTTTTATATCTATTGATTATGATCGTTACTATCAGCTGTCATCTAACATTTTTCTTCTATTTGCTCTTAGAATTACTTTCGATTGCAAATATATAAAAAAAAGTAATAC
>USQD01000085.1 GCA_900556795.1 uncultured Prevotella sp.
AAATTAATTAAATGAGGAGATTTGCTGTTCTCCTTTTTTTTTCTTAATTTTGCAACTGATTTCACATCTTTAGTGGTGTGAACACAATCAATATCTAAAAAATAATTAATATAAAATAGTCAATGTTAGCAAGTCCGAAAGCGCTTTGGGATAATAGTCTTTTGCTCATAAAGGATAATGTGTCAGAGCAGCAATATAATACATGGTTTAAGCCAATAGTCTTTGAGTCGTACAAGCCATCGACAAAGACTTTGTTGGTGCAAGTTCCAAGTCCGTTTGTTTACGAATACTTGGAACAGAACTATGTTGGCTTGTTAAGTAAGGTGCTACATCGCAATTTTGGCGACGGAATCCGACTCACTTATCGTGTTGTTACCGATAAGGAACATAAGCTGGCACAAGATTTAGAGGCTGATCCTGCAGACGAAGATGTTGCCGAGCGCAACAGAAAAGCGAAGCAGGCTCAAACCCAAGGTGTCGTACCTGAGGCTCTCCAGCAGCAGGATGACATTGATACCCAGCTCGATCCAAAGCTTACATTCAATAATTATGTAGAGGGTGAGAGCAATAAGTTGCCTCGTTCTGTGGGATTGTCTATTGCCGAGCATCCTAATACCACTCAGTTCAACCCTATGTTCATTTATGGACCATCGGGTAGTGGTAAGACGCATTTGGTGAATGCTATCGGTTTGAAGGCAAAGCAGATTTATCCTCAGAAGCGTGTGCTTTATGTCAGTGCCCGTCTTTTCCAGACTCAGTATACGGATGCTATCCTGCATAATTCCAGCAATGATTTCATCAATTTCTATCAGTCTATTGATATTCTGATAGTGGATGATATCCAGGATTGGGCAGGAAAGGCTAAGACATTGAACACTTTCTTCCATATTTTCAATCATCTTTTCCGCAACGGAAAGCGCATTATCTTGGCGAGCGACCGTCCACCGGTGGAGTTGAAGGATATGCCAGACCGCTTGATTACCCGTTTCTCCTGTGGCTTGGTATGCGAGCTTGAGAAGCCAAATGTGGAGCTGTGTGAAGATATTGTCAGCAACAAGGTTCGTCGCGATGGTTTGAAGATTCCTAATGATGTTGTGGCCTTTATTGCTCAGACCTGCAATGGCAGTGTGCGTGATTTGCAGGGTGCTATCAATGGTCTGTTGGCTTATAGCATCGTGTACAACAGTCATATTGATATCCGATTGGCTGAGCGTGTTATCAAGCGTGCTGTGAAGGTAGATGATAAACCACTCACAATTGATGACATCGTCGAGACCGTATGTAACCATTATAATGTAACTGTTACGGCTGTGAACAGTAAGAGCCGTAAGCGTGATTATGTGGTGGCACGACAGGTAACCATGTATTTGGCGCAGAAGTTCACCAAGATGCCTGCTTCACGCATCGGCAAACTCGTTGGTAATCGCGATCATAGCACAGTTATCCACAGTTGTTCCAAGGTTGAGGAACGATTGAAGGTTGATGCTGCATTCAATGATGAAATCAATAGTATTGAGAACGGATTGAAGATAAAGAGAGGTTAGAAATGCACGGAACCTTGGTATAGTGGTTCTGTTTATATAAATGAAATAAAAGGAAGTCGAGCATTTTTGTATATGCTCAGGCTTCCTTTTTCTGTTTATTTACTTTTAACTTGATCTTTTAGCTTGATCTTTTAACTTGATCTTTTAACTTGAACTTTATGATTAGTCTTCTTTTGAAGTTGCTTTCATTATCTTCTTCCATTTGAAATATCCGGCTACGGCAATGATGACGTAGAGACCATAGAGTCCTGCCTTAAATGGGATACCTTTTACTATATAGAGATAGCAGCAGACAGCATCTACAAGAATCCAGAAGAACCATTGTTCGATGTATTTGCGTGCCAAAGCCCATAAACCCACAAAGCTCAGGGCATTGGTGAAGCTATCCTGCAATGGTACCGTGGAGTTGGTAAAGGTAATCAGAATATAATAGGTGATTCCCCATGCTGCCAGAAAGAAAATAGCGGTAGGGAGATAGAGTGATTTTTTCATATAAGTGATCGGAAGCTCTTCTTTTTCCGTCTGATTGTGTTTCTTGCCGAATTTCCAAACAGCATAGCCATAGACGGCTGCCACCGTATAATATACTGCCATACCCGCATCGCCATAAAGACCATGGCTCCAGTATAGCCAGACATCCAGAGCCGGCATGATGATGCCCACTGCCCAAAGCCAGATGCTGGCACGGTACTCCAGCAAGATGTAAATCAAGCCGAGTACCGTGGTAAAGATGTCTAAACCATGTGATGCAATATAATCCATCATAATGTTTTAGTTTTTGAATCTACTTTCTAGAAACCGTGATAATTAGAACTTCAATGTTACATGTCCCATTACAGTGGTGCCTGCCATAGGAATATAGCTGATGGCACTGAGGCGGTGATCCTGAGTGTAACCGGCACTCTGACTTACCGCATTGTACCATACGGAACCGCTCGCTGCGTAATGACGGTTGAAGATATTGTTGATATCAAAACCGAAAACCATCTGCTTGATTCCCAGCTTCTTAGCTACATTTGTCTGATAGTTGAGGCTCAGGTCGCTCTGTGAATAGCAAGGCAATGAACGGTCTTTGCTCTCAGAATTGTCGAGATACTGACTACTTACGAAGTTGGTGTGCCAGGTTGCTGAGAATCCGGCATAGTGCAGGTCGATGAAACCATTCAGAATAGCTGATGGAGAATATGACAAGGTTGAATTGTCGTAGTGAATCTTCAGAGCATCACCATCCCAATTATCTACATACTCATCAAAATCCTTGATCTTGTTCTTGCTCAATGCCGCATTTCCTTCCACAGACAACCATGACAGAGGAGCCCAGCCGGCTGTTAGTTCAACGCCCATGCGATAAGAATCCTTGATATTGGTAGTCAATGGCTCACCGATTTCGCTCAACTGTCCGGTTTGAGCAAGCTGGTTGTCGTAATCCATGTAGTAGAAGTTGGCACCTGCATGCCAGTTGCTTCCCTCATACTGATAGCCGAATTCCACATCGAGTAACTTCTCCTGTTTAGGGAAAGGATAGTTGAGGTTGTCGGTATAGTTGTTGCGCTCCGGCTCACGGTTGCTGTAAGCTACGGAAGCGTAAGCCTTATGACCGTCCTTGTTGAAGCTGATACCTGCCTTAGGATTGAAGAAATTGAATTTCTCGTCGATGTTCAACTCCTGGTTCTTGTAGCTGCCATCTGCCTGGGCGATAAATTTATCGTTGATACCATCAGTCTTGTATTTCACACGGCGGTATTGCAGGTCTGCGAATACATTCCAGTAGTCAGCAAAGCGATAGCTTGCCTTGATGAAGGCGCTGTAGTCGTATTTGTGGGCATCAGAATCATAGTACTTATACTTGCCGTTGCTGCCGAGGAACTGCTTCTCTGCGTCCTGATTGGCGATATAGGTAAGGTAACCCCAGTGGTTGCCACGGAACTGCTGGAGGTTCAAGCCGCCGATTACGTCCCAGTGTTCATCCTTGTAGTTGGTGTTATATACCATGCCGTAGGTGTTCTGGGTCAATCCCTTCTTGCGGATGAAGTCAGACAGCTTTACCTTGTTGCCCTCTGCATCCTTGTAAACTAGTCCGAACTTGGCAAACTTATACTGATTCTTGAACTCCTTGTAGTAGCCGTAACCATAGGTATAGTGCAGGGCGATGTTGTGGCTCCAGTGGCTGTTAGGAGTCCAGGCTGCAGAGAGAATATTGTGGTTCTGATAGAAATTATCCGTAGTTTTCTCCCATTTGTTGCCGTTTCTGAGGGTATATGGCTTGATGGTATAATCGCCCTTTCCATTGCGCACCAAATCGCCAGTCAGGACATTGAATTTCCCCAGTCCAGCCTCGTACATATCCTTGTATGTGCGTATTCCATCATCCATCAATGTGAAGTTGGTATTGTAGTCGCCTCCCAACACGCCATTCCATGCCTGTCCGGTCTTCTCGAAGTTGCCGATGTTCTTATAGCTGATCTTGAAGTTATCTCCTAACCAGGTCAGTCCACCATAGTAAGAGCCGGATCTGCCGTCAGTTCCGTCGATATAGCCATCTGTGGCAGTCTCGTGATAAGCACCGTCAAAAACCAGGTGGTTGCCCATCAGTCCGGTAGAGAAACTGACGCCCGTATTGTAAGTGTTGTAAGTGCCGTAAGAACCAGTTACTTCTGCCATAGGAGTGAGCGAAGGAGCAGCTGTAGCCATAGAGATGCTGCCGCCGAAAGCACCATCGCCGTTGGTAGAAGAACCTACGCCACGCTGCACCTGAACACTGCCCAGGAGCGAAGCATAACTGTTCATGTTAGCCCAGAAAACGGTCTGGTCTTCAGGAGAATTGAGAGCCACGCCATCGAGTGTCACGTTGATGCGGCTTCCTGCAGCACCACGGATACGCATATAGGTAGTACCCGTACCGATACCATTTTCGCCCCAAGCCAGGATACCTGGTGTGCGAGAAAGGAGAAAAGGCAATTCCTTACCTGTAGAGGAAAATTGTTGGAGTTCTGATTTCTTGATGTTGGCAATGGCGTATGGAGCTTCTTTTGCGGCACGTACGCCTTTTACGATTACTTCATTCAAATGTTGCACCTTCAAGGTGTCGATTTTTGTCTGTGCCAGTGCAGCTTGGCTTGCCAAAGAGCAAAACGCTACACTGAGTGCGATCCCGTTGAATCTTTTCATTTATTTAAATTAAAACCTTTATATAAGGGGTATTCGTGTAAAGCTACCCCTTCGTCAGCGCTCTGCTAACTGGATGCAAAGTTAGCAATAATAACCGAAAGCGCAAAATTTTCGTAAGTTTTTTCAAGGTTTCAGTCTTTATATCATTCTTTTTTATTATATTTGCAGCTGTAATTGTATTGAACCTAAATAAAACGAAGATATGGTCAAGAATATTTGTCGTCTATACCTTTGGGTCTTCTTTTTGGGGACTATGCTAGCATTCTCTTCGTGTCAGAATGAGCAGCAGAAGAATCTGCTCAGCGAGGATGCTATCAATGGTTCTGTGTCCGAAATTTATTCCAATGCCGTAGCGCCCCTATATGATTATATGGACAAGGACAGCCTGGAAACTTCTGATGCCGACCCGCTTTATCATATTTGGGATAATATCTATCAGGGTATTTCTCTTGCCAATCATTCCCTTGATTTCATTGATGCCAAGGCCTCACTGATTACTGCCGACCAGAAGGACCGGTTGAAGGCAGAGGTGCGAGCCATCAGAGCCTTGCTTTATTATGAGGCGATGGATCTGTTTGGGCGTGTTCCGGTGGTTTTGTCTTCGGAAGAATCTGCTATTTATGCCTCTGCAAAGTCCGATTCCACAGCTTCCTTTACTGATGTCTATCTTTCTTCACAAAGTGAGAGAAGTGAGGTCTTTCAGTTTATTTTCAGTGAGTTACAGCAGGTTTTGCCTTATCTCTCCGCTCAGCATAGCGGTAAGGATGGCAGATTTTCCGGTCGCATCACGAAACCGGTGGTCAACTATCTGCTGGCAAAGATGGCTTTGAATGCAGAAATTTATACTTTTGATGATTGGACCAAGGGTTATAAGAAGCGTCCAAAGGGTCGTAATATTGATTTTATGGTTCAGACAGCCGATGGTGCCTCCCTGCTGAATGACCTCAAGGCGAGTGAGAATCGCAGCAAGAAGTTGAATGCGTGGGAAACCTGTATTTACTATTGTGATGCTCTGGCTGCTGAGGGATATTCTTTGGACGAGGATGTGATATTCTGCAGTACCGGCAGCCGTACTGGCACCCCAGTTGCGCGTTTTCTGTTCCGTTATACGGATGTTTTGCTGATGAAGTCAGAGGCAAATATCCGTAATGGCGAGGATGGCAGAACCGATCTGAATATGGTTCGTGCCCGTCAGGGCAAGCCTGCCCATAAGGCTACGCTCAATCGTATTCTCGAAGAGCGTCTTGCTGTATTGTCAAGAGAAGATATTCATCGTCAGGACCTTATCCGTTTTGGTATGTTTACTGATGCCTTCAATCTCTATCCATATCTTAAGGGCAAGTCGTCCGGTTATATCACCGTTTTCCCGATTCCTCAGAAATGTATCGATTTAAATCCTAAGTTGGTACAGAATAAGGGATATGAAGTAGAAGGATCATCTGCTTATAAAACAATGCGTTATGACTAATGGTGAGTGAAACGCCGTGTGGTTGGAATAGCATTTTTTATAAATCTAGCAACGCAGCGTTTCACAGCGTTGCTAGATTTATTTTTTTTATTTCCTTTGGATAGCAAATTGGTTTACAACTGAATTTCCTATAGGAATTACAACTGATAGAATTTGGTGAAAGCCTTCACGCAGTATTTGTGGTCGATGACGCTACCGGTTTCCCGGCAACTGTGCATGGCGAGGATGGCATTACCCATATCAACACCCTTCAATGGGATGGAAGAGGCGAGGATGTTGCCCAAGGTGCTTCCGCCTGCCACATCGCTATGGTTCACGAAGCGCTGGCATGGTACACCGGCTGCATCGCAAATGTTGGCGAAGATGGCTGCTGATACAGCATCGCTCGCATACTTCTGGGCTGCATTGAACTTGATGACCGGACCACCGCCCAACTTAGGATGATTCGTAGGGTCGAATTTCTCGCTATAGTTAGGATGCCAGGCATGCGCATTGTCTGCAGAAATCATGAAGGCACGCTCTACTGCCTGATAATAAGCCTCTTCCGTACCGCTCTGAGCCAGGGCGATGCGCTGCAGCATATAAGAAAGGAATGGACTTCCGGCTCCCTGCTTGGTCTGAGAACCAGTCTCCTCGTTGTCGAAAATAGCAAGAACCTGGGTGTTATCATTGGCATCAGCTGCAATCATCGCCTCTACACCAGCCCAGCACATAGAGAGGTCATCGAGTCTGCCTGAAGAGATAAACTCATCGTGCACGCCGAAGGTGCAGGCTGGAGTGGCATCAGCCAGATAGAGGTCGAAGTCGAGGATATCCTCTTTTCTGATATTCAATTCTCCTGTTATCACATTCATCAGCAGATTGCCCTTCTCCAGTTCATCGTTGATGATGCCGAGGATAGGGAGCACATCTTTCTGCTTGCTCAGCTTCACTCCATCGTTCACCTGGCGGTTGAAGTGGATGGCGAGATTACTGATCTGCAGCAATGGGCGCTGGATATGGAGAAGGAGCGTCTGAGGATTCATGGCGCTTTCTCCCTTCACGATCACTCTGCCGGCAAGGGTCAGCGGACGGTCGAACCAGGTGGACATGATAGGACCACCATAGACCTCGGTATTCAGTTTCACGATACCGCCCTCGCAGAGCATCTCGGCGTTAGGCTTGATGCGGAAGGTAGGGGAGTCGCAGTGAGCACAGATCATGTGGAAGCCTGCATCGGCAAGCGTCTTCTTTCCGATTTGGAAAGCATAGATGGAAGAGTCGTTCTTGGTAACAAAGAACTTGTCACCAGCCTCTACCTTGCCCAAAGGCTCCTGCGGATTGATGCGGTGGAACCCGTTCTTCTCCAATTCTTCAGAGATATTCTTGACTGCCAGGAAATTCACTGGCGATGCATCAAGAAAGGATAATAATCTTTTGATCATAGTCTATATCTTTATATTTAATATGATGCAAAAATACGATATTTCTTTCAAATAACCTTCTCTTTCCTCAAGTTTTTTTCTGAATAGTTAAATATGTACAAGAATCTCCCATGATGCTTGGTATTGTGTTTTGAAAATATTACTTTTGCAAAACATAATTATTGCAGATTTACAGAATATCTTT
>USQD01000086.1 GCA_900556795.1 uncultured Prevotella sp.
TGATACGGCGACCACCGAGATCTACACTCTTTCCCTACACGACGCTCTTCCGATCTCAGTAATATATAATAAATAGATTCTATAATATATAAAAAGGTGAATTATGAAAAAGATTTTAGGTATTTTAATGATGGTCATCGCTATGATGACTGTTACAACAAATGTATGTGCACAGGCGCCTAATCAGAAGCAGCGCCTTTCTCGTGAACAGTTGGCTGAAAAGCAGGCACGATATATTGCTCACGATTTGGGTCTTGATGACAAGACCAGTTCTAAGTTTATTGACACCTATGCCGAGTGTCAGAAAGAAGTTTGGGCTTTAGGACCTCGCCTTCATCATAAGAAAGGCGAAGTAAAGACTGATGCTCAGACAGAACAGGAGATTAAACAGCGCTTCGAGATGAGCGAGAAGATTCTCAACATCCGTCAGAAATACTACAAGAAGTATTCTCAGTTCCTGACCCAGCAGCAGATTCAGCGGGTTTATGAGATAGAACGACAGATGATGAAACGCTTTGCTCAGAGAGGTTCTCGCAAGGGAATGGGAAAGGACGGCAAGCCAAGACCTAGAAGAAATTTTTAAAAGAAATTACTTTCTATTCAGGTATATGCGAATGGCGGTTGGTGCAGGAATATGCATCAACCGTCTTTTTTCTATTTTTTATCTTGTTGATAATTCAGAATTGCTTTCTTTTCTTCCCAGGCAAGAATCAATCCGATGACCCCCGAATAGCTCTTTCTACCTTCCGCCACATGATTGCCCTTGAGGTAGAGGTCGAAGATGAAATCCTGAGCGGAATCCAACGCCTTGCATCGCTTGCTGATCCAATACTGGCGGTCGCTTCTTGCCAATTGGATAATCTCCGGTCGGATATGTTTCAGATATTTTTCGCCCTCCTTTTCACCAAGAATATTGAATACATTATTCAATACATGAAAGAAGATGTGGTAGTATCCGCTGAATTTTACGGCTTTATCCTCTGATGCGGTGCATACGATATAACTGTAGAAATTAGCCTCTCCTTCGTTTGCCACTCCCTGGAAATGGGCAAATTCGTGAGCGTATGTGGCTGGATAGTCATGAGAGCGAATATCTCCGTTCAGCGTAAATTCGCAGAAGAAAGGACCCATGCTTCCGGTAACACCTGCCATAGAACTGAGTGGGGTGAATACCATCGTCTTCACATGCGGGTTCTGGTTAAAAGGTGGGTTGATACCTTCCTGATATCCTATTTTATTATATTCTGTCAGTATCGCATCTTTCACCCGATTCTTCAAATCATCATCCACAATACTATTGATTTTTTCACTCTTCACTCTTCGTTCTTCACTTAACCGGTTGAGCGTATCAGCATATTGGTAGGCAAATGCCTTGAATTTGGCTTCGCTTACTTCTACGGGCTTCATGCCTATTCTATTATAGATGTTCGGCTGGGAATAATTCAATCCCCAAGCCATATAAAACCATACGTATACCCAAAGCAGATACTCTATCACTTTTCCGAAAACACCCTTCTTCTTTTTTCTCCATCCTATCTCATATATAGGAAAGAGAATAACCCATGCGATGCTGGTGGCGATGAAAATATCGCCTACGGCAAAAGGGAAGAATCCGGAAACGGGAGAGAGTATCTTGCCGATAACCGGATAGATATGAAAGGTATATTTCAATCCCCAAAGAGGAATGATCTTGGTAAGGATGACGAGGAGGAACATTGCTAAAAGTACCCAATGTCGCCACTTGATTTTATGAATTCGTAAGGCATATAATATCTTCATGATGCTTCTTGTTTGAATGTAGAAAATGGTGTGATGGAGCGAAAGTTTTGCACTTTTTGCTTTCATTGTGCAAAAATACAAAAGTTTTCTGAAATATTGACATAACCTATTCATTTTTTTGCTATTTTTGCCCAAGAAAACTATAACAAGGTTATTAATAAAAAGATAGGAGGTACTATTATGAAACAAACACGTGAAGCCTTTGAGGCAAAAAACCTTGAGTACGAAAACCTCTATAATGAGGAAGATGAACGTAGAGATTACAATTCAATTTGGTATAACTAAATAATTCTCTATATTAGGTTAGAAAAGATTGAATTGTATTTCATTATAAAAATAAAAAAGATAATGAAGGATAATTAAAGGCTATGCCAATAGTTGTTATTTAGGGGATACAACGTGGGCATAGCCTTTTTTATGTCTTCTTTTTATGTCTTTTCTATGATGTCTTCTCTATGTTTTCTATCCAAATCTTATCGGGGATTCTTATTTCTCGAAGTGCTGGTAATCCTTGCTATGTTTCCAATCACCTCCCCATCGGAATCCTTTCGCCTTGAAGAGGCGGTAGCAGAGGTCGCCCTTTTTAATCATATAAACATGATGCTTGCTGCGGTCGAGGTAGGGACGGCCAGTGGCTGGCTCCACCACATCCTTGCCGTTTTTCAGTCGTTTGTGGTAAGGGTTATAGAGAGTGTTGATGTCAATGGCAAGTCCTTTGCCATGTTTCGATACGGTATGGGTATGCGAGATGAAACGGAAGTTGAAACTGGAGGAGTTGTTGGCTCTCATCGCTCTTTCGTCGTCTGCATCCCAATAGTCGATGAGTCTCATCCGCTCTATCGGATATTGAGCCTCGTAGAGTCTTTTGAGAATAGCGAGCACATCTGTCGCTATCGCCTTGTTCACCACCATTTCGCCCACTATCTTCCTGCCGTCCTTATCCACGTGGAGGCATCGCAGGTATCGCAATTCGCTTCTTGCCACGGTGCAGTTCTGCTTATATGTCTTTCCTTTCATCAAGTGGAAAATGTCATCAGGGATAGGGGAAATGGAGAAGAAATGCTTTTCTCCCAGTTTTCTGATGGCTTGTTCACTGACGATTTCTCCCGGCTTCTGCGCTTTGGATGGAAGGCAGAAAAGAATGGGAAGAGCAAGGTATAAGATGATTATCTTTATCCAAAACATAATTATTTCTCCTTATTTTTTGTATTCCTTCTTTTGATTCACAGGGATATAATGCGAATCCTTGATTTCGCCAATTACGATGATGCTATGGAGACTTCCGATGCAGTCGATATTTCCCAGGGTGTTGAGCATGAAATCCTGGTAGTCCTTCATGTCCCGTGCATACACCTTGATCTGGAAATCGTAATCACCGGTGGTGTTGTAGCATTCCGTTATCTGGTCGATGGTTTGCACGGTATCCATGAATTGCTGAATCAAATCATGGGTGTGCTGTTTCAAACGGATATTGCAGAGCACAATCACGTTGTGTCCCATCTTGTGATGATCCACTATCGCTCCGTATCGCTGGATGTATCCTTCACGCTCCAGTCGCTTCTGCCGCTCAAAGGTGGGAGAAGGGGAGAGGTGTACTCTTGCGGCAAGTTCCTTGACGGTGAGTCGGGAGTTCTGCTGCAATAACTTCAGTATTTTAATGTCGATTTCGTCGAGATTTTCTTCTGTTGCCATTGATTCTTTATTTCAGTTTTTATCGTCTCTTGCAGAATAATATTCTGCTGATTTGCCAAATTCGCTGCAAAGATAGCATATTTTTCTGAATTACGGAGAATATTTGGCAGATAAAATTCTTCTTCTTACCTTTGCACTCGCAATTCCGGAAGCAAAGAGCCGTTCATCATCTGATAATGGCAAATAAAGAGTCATTCATCATTAAAAAATATTGGAGATAAAATAATGAGCAACGCAAGAAATATACATTTTGAGGCAGTGGGCAGCTATTTGCGCCCTGCAGAGTTGAAGGAAGCAAGAGCCAAGTTTGCAGATGGACAGATTTCTGCCACCGACCTTCGCAATATCGAAGACCGTCTGATTACAGAGGTCGTCAAGCAGCAGAAGGCGCATCATCTGCCTTATATCACCGATGGTGAGTTCCGCCGCAGCTATTGGCATCTCGACTTTATGTGGGGATTCAATGGCGTGGAGCATATCGAACTGGAGCATGGCTATCAGTTTCATGGCGAGGAGACAACCAAGGGTTCTATCCAACTGACCGGCAAGATTACCGGCGAGAATCATCCTTTTATTAAGGATTTCCTGTTTGTGAAGCAGTTTGAGGAGTTGGATGCCGATGGGGAGTATATCTTCGAGGCAAAGCAGACGGTGCCTGCGCCTGCTCAGTTCCTTGCAGAGTTGTTTCGTGGCAAGAATGCCGAGAATACCCGCAAGTTCTATCCTAACACCACCCAACTGATAGAGGATATTGCCCAGGCTTATCGCACCTTCTTCCAGGAGATTTATGCAGCCGGTTGCCGCACCATCCAGCTCGATGATTGCACCTGGGGAATGATTGTGGATAGCGATTACTGGAAGGCCAAGGTGGGCAACGGGTTCACCCTAGAGCAGGAAGCCCTGCAATATCTGAAGGTGAACAACCTTGCCATCGAGGGCAAACCGGAGGGGTTGACCATCAACACCCACGTATGCCGTGGCAATTATCATTCCTGTTATGCCACCAAAGGTGCCTACGATGCCGTAGCTCCTTATCTTTTCGCTCATGAAGATGTAGATACCTTCTATCTGGAGTATGACGATGAGCGTTCGGGTGGTTTCGAGCCTTTGAAGTATGTGGCAGATGGCAAGAAGGTGGTTCTGGGTTTGGTAACCTCTAAATCTCCTGTGTTGGAGGATAAGGCTACGGTCATCGCCAGAATCCACGAAGCTGCCAAGTATATTTCTCTCAATCGCTTAAGCCTCAGTCCTCAATGCGGTTTTGCCTCTTGTGAGATTGGCAATAAACTGACCGATGCTGAGCAATGGGCAAAGATTGATTTGGTTAGAGAGATTTCCGAGGAAGTTTGGGGCTCTTCTTCTTTCTCCGATGCAGAATGATGTAGCCGGAAAGCAAAACCAGCGTAATCAGCAAGCCGGAGATGAAGACGAAAAGGTCGGAAAGGGGACCTAAGAATGGAGAATAGCATCTTCCCACGTGAAGCTCTAAAGCCACATTCCAAAGTGACATGGGGGTGGCAGAAAGCAACTCTGGGGTAGATGCTGTTTCACCTAAGCTCGCCCCTTTGCTATAATCGAAAACCACTTCTTTTCCTCCAAAGAAGTCCTTGGAATAACCGCTGACCAAAGAACTGGAAATCGGAATCATCGATTTTCCTTGGTTGACTTTCCCTGTGAAATAATCCACAATCAGGTTCTTTTCCGGATTCCAACGGAACATACCGCTGAATGATCCTATCAGCCAATCACCCTTGCCATCACTCTCGAAAACATTCACTCCCATCGGACTTACCTTTGGTGTCTTCTCCTTATTTAATAAGATAGGTTTATGCTGGAAATGCTCATCTACTCGCAGAAAACCTTCTGATGTGGAAACAAGCCAGTTGCCCTCTGTTGCATCCCATCGGATAGCGCGAAGTTTATCGTGCCAGACATTTCCATCCTTCACCTTTTCTGTGGTTTTGTTCATTGCCAGAGGTATCATCAAAGGTGGTCGGAGACACATTCCTGTTATCGCTAGCCAGAGCGTAAGGATGATGGTGGCATATCCCAGCTTGTTATGCCATTTGGCATGGAAAACCATCTGTTTGCCAAGCTTCATCATTCTTTCTCTTGCCTGTAATCTCTTCTGTCTGCGGATACGGTAAGGAAGAATGAAAAGGATGATGCCCGTTATCGAAAGGATGATAAGTACGATGGCGATGGCATCCACCACCAATCTTCCGGCTAATCCGAAGAAAGCACCGCTATGCAGGTTCCAAACGGTCTTGAAAAGTGTAACTTCCGGAACAAAACCTTCTGGTTGACCGATGATTTTGCGGGTAACATTCGTCTTTTCGCTGATCGCATCCCTCTTTTCGTTGGCTGCATCCGTCTTCTTTTCGGATATTTCATAAACGGCAGAACGGGTTATGGCGATGATGCTTGTGCTGTCTTTGGTCAATGTAATGTCAGCGATACGCTCATCATTATCAGCGAGTGGAAACATCTTCCATTCTTTTCCATCAAAGCGATATACATCCATCATGGCTGCACACCAGATTTCTCCGTTTTTCGTCTGTATCATGTTGCGGATATTCCTGCCATCCACGTTCTTGGGTAATCCCTTATTAAAGTCTTTCCAGGTTTTCATCTCTGCATCGGTAAGCCATACGCCACCATAACCATACGCCAGAATGGAATCATCAGATGTCTTGATAGAACCCTTGATGATGCCGTTGTTGAAATCCTTGATATGATAAGCTGATGGCATCAGACTTCTGCTTACTTCACAACCGGCGAATAGCTGGCGATGATTCAGAATAATGCCTGATACGCAGAATACCAACATGAATACTGACAGTACAAGTCCGAACCAACGATGGTATTTCTTCCAAGTAAAATGTTTCTTCTTTTTATCTCTCATTTTTGTAATTCTATAATTGGAGTGCAAAGGTAAGAAGATTTATGGAATTCTGCAATACCCAAAAATAATGATTTAGGATGCTTCTGTTTTTTCTAATCTTTAGTTTCTTCACATTTTCACTAAAAAAGTTTGGTGATTTCGTGATTTACTAGTAACTTTGCACCCCGAAATTAAAAATCATCATCATCAAGAACAAAAAGAAAATAGAAAATAAGAAAAATGGAATATATGTCTCAAGAAGGCTACGATGAGCTCGTGGCCGAACTTCAACACATGGTAAACGTAGAGTTGCCTGCCGTACGCGATGCGATTGCTGAGGCTCGCGACAAGGGTGATCTCAGCGAGAATTTCGAGTATCATGCTGCCAAGCGTGAGCAGGGCAAACTGTTGAGCCGCATCAGCTTCAAGCAGAAGGTTTTGGAGAATGCCCGTGTCATTGACAAGTCTCGATTGAAGAGTGATACCGTTGGCTTGCTGAGCAAGATTAAGATTACCAATCTCGCCAACAAGTGCAGCATGAGTTATGTTATCGTAAATCCTCACGAGGCTGATTTGCATAGTGGAAAAATCTCTATCAAGTCGCCTATCGCCAAGGCCCTTCTGGGTAAGAAGGCTGGTGATGAGGTAATGGTTAAGGTGCCAGCCGGCTTGCTCAAATTCCGCCTGGATAGTGTTGAGTTATAATGTATTATTTAAAAGGAAAACTCCCGATAATTTGAAACTAATCAAATTATCGGGAGTTTCTCTTTTTATTCTAATATTTCTCCAAAATCTTATTCAGCAAGAAGGTGGCATTCTGGTTTCTTGCCACACCCTTCTGTATCTTATAAGTATAGGTAACATCTGTGCCCAAATCTATCTCGAAACAATAGTTGTGGAATTTGCCTGATGCATCATTCTCCATCTTGGAAAGTTCCAAATCGTGGGTCGCAATGATACCGCTTACTGGCTGCTTGGCGATGGCTTCTAGGAACTTTCTCGAACCATTCAGCTTATCCAACGAATTCGTTCCTTTCAGAATCTCATCCAGAATAATCAGCGTTCGGAGTGATTCCTTATTGCCCGCTATACTTTCCTTGCAGAACTTGCCCTCTGCACTTTCCTTGCAGAACTTCAGAAGTTCCTCCAATCTGATCAATTCTGCATTGAAATAAGAGATGCCGTGCGTCAAATCATCGGTGGTTCTCATGCTCGAGAACAATCTGAAACGGGAAATCTTCAGTTGATCCGCAAATACCGGCATACCCGCCATTGCTAGGATATAGTTCACGCCCAGCGAACGGAGGAAGGTACTCTTTCCCGCCATGTTGGCTCCGGTGATGATATAATAGTTGTCGTCCTTGATGGTGAAATCGTTCTTCACCGCCTTGGCACC
>USQD01000087.1 GCA_900556795.1 uncultured Prevotella sp.
TTTTAGAACTATTTTTAGTAATTTCGCAGTCAGAATCGTTTGAATCTATAAAAACTTTAAAATATTAATATGGAATTACAAGGAAAGGTTATTGCCGTTTTACCAGAAAGAAGCGGCGTTTCAGCAAGAGGCGAGTGGAAGGCTCAGTCTTATGTTATCGAAACTCACGAAGCATATCCTAAGAAGTTGTGCTTTGATGTTTTTGGCGCAGACCGTATTGCTCAGTTCAATATTCAGACAGGTGAAGAGATCATGGTTTCCTTCGATTTGGATGCTCATGAGTATCAGGGTCGTTGGTTCAACAGTGTTCGCGCATGGAACGTGCAGCGCGTAGATCCTAACGCCGTAGCTGGTGCTATGGGTGGTGTGCAGCCTGGTGCTTCTCAATACCCTCCAATGGGTGCTGCTCCTGTTCAGCCTGCTCCAGCTGCAGCTCCAGCAGGTGGTGCTACTGCTCCATTCCCTCCAGCTCAGCCAGCAGCTCCTGCTGCAGATGGCAGCGCTGATGATCTTCCATTCTAAGCTGAACACAGTATTAGAAAATATATAAGGGTGTGTCATCTTCTTACGGATGGCACACCCTCATTTTTTTGTTCTGTTTAACTGTTTTTTTCGCCTTCTGGCAGAATACTTTCTAAAATCTATTCTACTCTTCTGCGTTTCTCGAAAAAGCTTTTAGAGGCGGCAAAGAATAAAATCACGGCTGCGGCATTTTCGATGGCTACCATCCAGAAGGTTCCGTTGTAGCCGAAATGTTCTGCCACAACTCCACCGAGCAGACAGCCGATTCCGAATCCTAAATCCCAACCCGTAAGAATACTGCTGTTGGCTGTGCCTCGCTGGTCGTGGCGAGCTACATTGATAAACATATTCAGGAAGGCTGGATAGAGATGCCCGTTGCCTAAACCGATGAGTGCTGCGGAGAGGTAATAGGCGACCGGATGCTTGATGACAACAAAGATGGTGAAGCCCACCAATGATATCAGCATTCCTTCGGCGGCGTTCTGGGTTAACTTGCCTTTGCTCAGAGCCTTACGACCCTGTAGACGGGAGAGGAACAAGCCCATCGAGAGGATGGCAAAATAGGTTCCGGTTCCGCCCGTAATGCCGAGTTCTTCCTTGCTGTAGATGGCTAGATAGTTGCTCAGAACGCCCCAGCAGAAGCCAAACATGCAGATGTTGATGGCGAGCAGCCAGGCGCGGGTCAGGAAGAAGCGGTCTAGGGACAGTTTCTCCTTGTTCTTGACGATTTCCTTCTCCGGCAGATGAACCGTTCCGGCAATCACTACCGAAGCGATGGCTACGATGAATGAAATCCAGAACAGTACCATGTAACTGCCCACCATGTTGTGCAGATAAATGCCGATAGACGGTGCGATTGCCATGGCGAAATTGTTACTAAGTCCGTAGAGACCAATACCTTCGTTGCGACGGCTGGCTGGCAGGACATCGATGGCGCACGTACTGTTTGCCACGGTTACGGCACCAAAGGGTCCGCCATGCAGGGTTCGGCAGATGGCAAACATCAGGATGGTGCCGGCTGCAATGTAGCCTGCAAAGAAGATGGCGAAGGCTGCCAGGCAGATCATCAGTACTTTCTTTCTGGAGAACCCGTCTACCACATAGCCACTGAAGGGGCGGATGATGAGGGCTGCCACAGTATATCCGCTCAGTACAATGCCGATTACATCCTTCGTTGTCCCGAAGGTCTCACTCAGATAGAGTGGGAGGAGTGGGGTTAGAAGATAGAAGGCAAAGTAGAGCAGAAAATTGGTTGACATCACCTTCATGTAGTCAGCATTCCAAAGTTTCTCTTTCATCTCTTGTACGTTCTTTGTTTTCTTGTTCTAAATAGAAAGTTTCTTGACCTGAACAAAAAAATCTTGTTCCGTTCAACTACTAAATCTTGCCTTCCAGCCAGGCATCAATCAGGCGGCGGGCTATTGATAATTTTTCGGGAAGGATAGGGAGGTTGTCCTTGCTAAACCACTTGCCACGAGAGAGTTCCTCTTTCTGCAGATGAATTTCTCCATCCACGTATTCTGCCGTATAACCTACCATCAGTCCACTTGGATAAGGCCATGGCTGGGAACTGAAATACTTTACGTTCTTGATGGTTAGTCCCGTCTCTTCCATCACCTCGCGATGGACGGCTTCTTCCAGGCTTTCACCCGTTTCAACAAAACCTGCTACGAGAGAATCGAAGTTGCCCTTGAAGTTGCGAGCATGAACGAGAAGAACCTGATTGTCCTTCTTGATGAGCACGATGATGGCTGTGGCGAGGGAAGGCCATACCTGCTTGCCGCACTGGGTGCATTTCTTGCTGATGTCGGTTGCCATCTGCATCGGTGCACCACATACGCCGCAGAAATGGGTGTTCATGTCCCAATAGTTCAGTTCCTGGCATTTGCCTGCTTTCTGATAAAGCTCCGGCGTGAGCTTGTAGAAACTGGGACGCAGACCGCACATCTCGAACTTCGAATGGTCCGTGACGGGTTCCGGAATGGTGAAGGTTTTCACCTCCGTTCCGTCCTCCATCGGTGTGATGTTGAGGATATGGGTCCAGGGCTTTGTCTCTATCGGACATTCTTCACTGCATGGAATCGTATAGGTTCCGTCTTCTCTCTTCTCCAGCAAGATGTCACTCTTGCAAAATATAAACCAATACTTCATTACTTCTTTATTTTGAACTTTGAGCTTTATGATATGCTTTTCTGGGAACGTTTCAGGTGGGAGCTTGCTATTGCTTCTTGCCGAACAGCAATTCATAGTCGCGCTGGGCAGCAGGCTTGGTCCATGCTTCCGGTACGAACTTCCAGTTGTTGTTGGCTTTAGCCTCGATAGTGCCCATCTTTTCGATAGCTTCCATCAGGTAATAGCGCTGGTCGCGCTTGCTGCGGTAGATGATTCGGCTGTCCAGACTGTCCTTTGGAATGCCGGCACCGCGAGTGAGAAGCTCACCGCCACCGTTGCCACGATAGCTGTTGACGGCTACATTATACCATTTCTTCTCGTCGAAAGGCTGGCCGTTGCTCATGTGCAGAATCTTTACCTTCTCTCCGTCTGGCTTGGTTACATCCACCTCATAGTCGATTCCGGCAGCACTGTCAAAGTTGAAGGAGAGATTCTTGAAGCCCAGGCGCTGCTGGTCGCCCTTGGTTTGGGTGTCGAGCAGAAGCAGATGGTCGTCAGGACTCTTCATGGTGTTCACCCAAAGGTCATAACTCATCTCTAGATGCTTGCGAATCTCTTCACCGGTAAGACGCATCACGTAGAGCTGATTCTCATATTTATAGAGGTTGAACATATCGCTCACGTAGACAGGACCAGCGTTGATGGTGGAATTGAATTGGAGCGGAGCGTTGAAGGCAATGTCAGCCTTGGTGATTTCGAGCTGCAGGTTGAGGATGAAATCATTGAAGGCGCAGCTGCCGAAGAACGATTCGCGGCTGTGGATAGTGTTCTTGAAAGTACCAATCTGCTTGCCTACATACTGGTTGATTTCTGCAATCTGAGGCTCGAAAGCCTTCATGAAATCCTCATCGATAGGACATTTTGTCACATCGGCAAGGGTTCCTTCTACTTTCTTGTCAGTCACCACGTACTGTTTCTTGCCGTTCATCTTCTTCTTCTTGAGGGTCAGGGTAATTTCTGCATCTGCTACGGAGAGGGCGTTGTTGGCAGGATCGAGACAAACCACTGGTTTGCCTTCCACATTGGTAACAGTCTCGTTGCATCGGGTGTGGTCGTGGCCAAAGAGTACCATGTCGAAACCAGGCACTTCCCTTGCCACTCTGAGCGAAGCATCCTCTTCATATTCTGGGGTGACGATACCTCCATCTTTACCACTATGGAAGACGCCAATCACCACGTCTGGCTTCTCGTTCTCCCGGATATGCTTCATCCATTTGCGGGCGCTGGTCACCATGTTCTCGAAATGGAGACCGCTCCAGAGATTCTCTGTCAGCCAGTTAGGAATAGCTGGAGTCAGCATGCCGAGCACGGCAACCTTCACACCCTCGCGGTTCAGGATAATGTATGGCTTGACATAAGGTTCCCCCGTCTTAGTATCAATGATGTTGGCGCCCAGAACTGGGCAGTTCAACTCCTTGATCCACTTGTCGTAGACTGCATGGCCGGTCTCTACATCGTGATTACCGAACGCCTGTGCATCATATTTCATGTAGTTGACTACATCCGAAGCCACGTTGCGTGCCTGGGTGTTCACATAATTATAATAATAGCAGGTAGGCTGTCCCTGCAGAATGTCTCCATTTTCCAGGAGAATTACATTGTTCTTATACGTCTTACGGAGGTCGTTTACGTATGACGAAACTCTAGCCAAGGTTCCAGCCTTTGGCTTCCGGTTGATGAAATCGTATGGGAAGAAGGAACCGTGGACGTCACTTGTCTCGATTACTCTCAGTTTCACGGTACGTTGCTGTGCCATAGCGGATGAATTGATGGTGAGCGCCAGCAAGAGCGCTGCAAATACTTGTTTCATATTACTAAATTGTTATTATTATTTTGCAAAAGTACAAAAAAGTTGGCAATTACGGCATACTTTTTGTTGGATAATTCAAAAAATAATTTAAAATAGGAGGTATAAGAATATGGCATTCGTAGATTATTACAAAATTCTTGGTGTAGACAAGAATATCCCTCAGAAGGATGTTCGAGCAGCCTATCGTAAGAGAGCTAAGCAGTTTCATCCTGACTTGCACCCTAACGACCCGAAGGCTAAGGCTAAATTCCAGGCTTTGAACGAGGCGTATGAGGTGTTGTCTGATCCTGATAAACGTGCCAAGTACGATCAGTTTGGCGAGAATTGGAAGAACGCCGGTGGCTTCGGCGGTGGTGGATTTGGTGGCGGCAGTGCTGGTGGTGCTGGCGGCAATCCTTTCGAAGGCTTTGACTTCAGTAGTTTCGGAAGTGGTGGAGGTGGATTCTCCAGCTTCTTCGAAAATCTCTTTGGCGGTGGCCGTTCCCGCAGCAGCCAGGGCGGAGCTGGTTTCGGCGGCTTTGGTGGCTTTGGCGGTTTCGGTGGAGCTGGTGGAGCCAATGCCGGTTATGGCGCAGGTGCTGACTTCGGTACTGGCGGTTGCAACGGCGGCTGCGGCAGTCAGCAAGGTACTCGAACCAATAATGGCGAGATGAACATGAACGTGAACATCGACATGTATACTGCCTTGTTGGGTGGCGAAGGAATTATCACCTTGAGCAATGGTTCGAAGATTAAGTTGAAGATTAAGCCTGAGACCCAGAATGGCACAAAGGTTCGTGTTCGTGGCAAGGGTTTCGACCGTGGCGATGGAACTTTCGGTGATCTGATGATTACCTATAACGTGAAGTTGCCAACTGCCTTGAATGAAAAACAGAAAGAGTTGCTTCGCCAGATGAAGGACGCAAAGTAAAGGGCTTTCCCACGTTAGCTCCATGCGCCCTAAGCCAATGGGCAACGGTCGAATGGAAAGGTAAAGGAAGAAGCTCTTATCTCATGGCTACGTTTTGGTTATTAGAGGGTATATTCTCAAATCGCCCTGTAAGGACAAAAGCTTTAAATAAGTTTAAACTTGAAAGCTTTTGCTCTTACAGGGCGATTTTTTTATTCTCCTGTATTTACTTTTGACATGTTGAATGATGAAATCTTTAAGTCAGGAGAAACGGTGCTCGAAATCTTGAACAGCTGTTCATGCTTGGAACCGTCTGTCTTGTCAACTGCCTGCTTGGCTGTGAAGACTACCTGATATTCATATTCGCTGTCACCAATCTCACGCTTCTTGATCTGATAATCGTTGTTGATGTGCCAGTTCATGTTGGCAACATCTTCCTTGTAGAGTTTATCCATGAAGGTAACGATATCCGACTTTGGTGCAGAGTTCTTGCCTAGGAGCGAAGAGAGAATATCTTCGCAGTTCGCCAGCAGGCCATCTCCGTCACGGGAGTTAATGCTCTGGAAGAACTGGCGATACAAACCAGTAATATATTCTTTTTCTTCCGGTTGTAGGTCACGTCCCTTCACCTTTTTCAAGGCATTCTCAGCCTCTTCGATGTGTGAACCGTCTCTGTGAGCATCTAGATAAGTCTGGTAAGCATCTGCTGTGTCTGCATTCTTTGCCACATTCCAGTCGATGGAATCTATCTTGTTGATGGCTTCCTGCTTGTGTATGCTGTTTGGATATTTCTGAAGGTAAGCCTGCAGAGCATCTTTCGAACCCCTTACCACAGCATTGGTCCAGTCCTGATCGTTCTGCTTCAGCTGCTCGAGATGAGCCGTGATGGAATCGCGATGTGCTTCGTCTGCATCTTTGTAGGTGTCCAGATAACTCTGAAGAACCATCGGGTCTGAGCTTTGCATCGCATATTCGTAAGCTTCCATCTCTTTGTTCTTGTTGGCATTGTCATAGAAGTAATATAGGATGCCGCAGACGAGGACTGAGAAGATGAGCGATATGATCAAGATGCTTCGCATGCTCATTTTCTTCTCCGGTTCTTTCTTTTCCGGATTCTGCTCGCCTCCGTTTCCTTTGTTTGTCGTTGGGCGTACGGGTGGAGGTGGAGGAGTTGCAGGCATTCCCGGTCTTTCTGTCTGCTGCATGGTTCGTCTTGCAGACTGCTGTACTGGAGCTACCTGGTCTATTGACTGTCCCGGTGCAGAAGGAGTAGGAGTGATTCCGCCCCTGCCACCTACCAATGTCGGATTAGGAGTCTGGCAGTTCGGGCACATTTCAAGATAGTTAAAATAAACCTCTCCACAGTTAGGGCATTTTGTAGTTTTACCCGCTATTTCAACACCACAGCTTGGACATGTTGGTGCTTTATCGCTAATTTGGCGTCCACATTCTGGACATTTTATAATTGCCATAGTTTTATTTAAAGTTTATATTGAGTATAATGTTTTTATCGATGTCTGAACCTGATTTCTCTCAGTCTATGCCTTCCCATGAACCGGCTTTTGTCAACATAGCCATTGATGCCGTTCAGTCTTCCCTTACCGGTATACTGCCACATTTCGAAGTCTCTGCCGTCTGCCAGCACTGGTTCGCGCTTGGTATATTGAGCTATCATGAGCTTATAGCTGTCCAGCTTGCCAAGCAGGTAATGGTCGTAAAAGTTGGCTCCAGTATAGATGAGTGGCTTCTGCTTATATGCTTTCTCTACCAGATACAGAAATTTGAACAGCGAATCGCAGAACTCTTCGGTATTGAGTCCGCTCTTGGTTTCTACGTCTATCATCGGCAACAGGTCCTGATCTCCAGGACGGCATTGAGCCATGAAATTCTCCAGTTGTTTCTGCTGTGGAATCTTGGCACGGTAGAAGTGATAGGACCCAACCTTGAGTCCGTATCTGTGAGCCAGGTCGATGTTTTTCTTATACTTGGCATCTACGTTGGTTCCGCCTTCTGTAGCTTTCAGATAGACATAAGCCATCTTAGAGTTATCACCTACAGTTTCCCAAAAGACGTTTCCTTGATAATGGCTGAGGTCAATACCATGAACATGACTGCAGGTATCTTCACATTGCACTTGAGCGTGAAGCCCAAGGGTAAATATTATGGTAATAATTGTTATACTTCTAATGATGTAATTGGCAGTTGCGCATTCTATGGCTGTAGCGGATTAACGAGTATAAACATTCCGTCAAGTATTACCGAGATTGGCAGCTACGCATTCTGACCATGTATTTATAACCATAGAACAACCAAAACTAATCAGAAATATCCGAGTGTA